>NZ_JARJHW010000107.1:0-25121 GCF_040560175.1 Streptomyces panacea | reverse complement strand
TCGGAGGCTTCGGGGGCTTCGGCGGCGTACCGGGATTCGTCGGGGTCGGGCCGGGGCTCGGCGAGTTGCCGCCACCGCCCGGGTTCAGCGGGCCGGGGCCCGAGGGCAGCACGCCCGTGCCGTCCGGGACCTCGTGGCTGCCGCGCTTGTAGTACTCGAGCCAGGAGAGGACCGTCGCCAGATACTCCTGCGAGCGGTTGTAACTGAGGATCGCCTGGTCGAGATTGGCCTTGACCGACAGGTCGCGATTGTTGGCGCAAAGATAACGACCGGCGGCCAGCGCCGCGTCGAAGATGTTGTTCGGGTCCTTGCGGCCGTCGCTGTTGGCGTCCTGGCCCCAGGTCGCCCAGGTCGAGGGGATGAACTGCATCGGGCCCACGGCACGGTCGTGCGTCTTGTCGCCGTCGTACGCGCCGTTGTCGGTGTCGGAGATGTTGGCGAAGCCGACACCGTTCAGCACCGGGCCCAGGATCGGCGAGAACGTCGTGCCGTTGTCGTCGACCCGGCCGCCGCGCGCCTGGCCCGACTCGACCTTGCCGATCGCGGCGAGGAGCTGCCACGGCAGGTTGCAGCCGGGGTTGGTGACCCCGATGCTCTGTTCGGCCTGCTTGTACGCGGCCAGTACCGTCGCCGGTATCCCGGCCTCCGACGCGCCCAGGCTCGGCAGGTCGATCGAAGTGCCGGGCTTGTCGGGGGTGTTCAGCGGCGGGAGGTCCGTGTGGTACGAGGAGTCCCCGGAGGCCGTGTCCTCGTCCGGCACGCTCGATCCGGATGCCTGCTTTCCGCTGTCACCGCCGCCAGGGACGATGGCGGGGGCCTGCGAGGCGGAAAGTGCGGCGACCGCGAGTGCGGCGACCGCGGTGGTGGTCGCCCCTCTGCGGAGCCGGCGGCCGAATTGCGCTGCCATACGTCTGGTCCCTCCCGGTGAACGGCTGTTCGCGCTCCCCAGCGCGAGGACTCAGGCGACCCTACGGCACCACCCTGTGCGCGCACACGGGTCGGTGACCGCTTTTCACCGATTCGCCACCTCCCGTCTTCCCGTAGGTCGAACCGATGGCCGAGAACGTGCGTCCTTCATACTGATCCGACTGACTCCGTGCCAGGTGGGCGTGTTCCCTGCCTGATCGAACGACGACAACACGCCCAGGGAGACGGCCATGCCTTTCACACTGAGCCACGCGGCGGCGGTGCTGCCCGGTATCAGGAGGGACGGCACGTCACGCGGTCCGCTGCTCGCCTCCGCGCTCGTCGCCGGCTCGATGGCACCCGACATGACGTACTTCGCCGCGACCGCCGTTCCCGCCGCCATGGAGTTCGGCGCGGTGACGCACGGCCTCGTGGGCCTGTTCACCGTCGATGCGGTCATCGCCGCGGTCCTGGTGGGCGTCTGGCTGATGCTGCGCGAGCCGCTGTTGGCGCTGCTGCCCGCCGCCCGGCAGGGACGCGCGCACGCCTTCGTACGAGGACCCGACCGGCGCGGCGAACGGCGGGCGTCGCTGGCCGCGCGGTTCTACGTCTCGGCGGTACTCGGCGCGTCCACCCATGTGCTGTGGGACGCGTTCACCCATGTCGACCGGTGGGGCACCCGGATGGTGCCCGCGCTGGGCGAGGTCGTCGCGGGCTTCCCCCTGTACACGTACACGCAGTACGGCAGTTCGGCCCTGGCCCTGGTGGCGCTCTGCTGGTTCACGCTCACCGCCGTGCGCCGGCTGCCCCGGACTCCCGCGCCGGCCTCGGTGCCCGTGCTCCCGCGGCGCGAACGCGTGCTCGCGTACGCCCTGCTGGCGGGGTGCGCGTCGCTCGGCATGGCGCACCGGGTCGCCCGCTGGTACGCCTACCACGGGCAGGTGTCCACGCCGCTGGACGTCATCCCGACGCTCTGCTTCGGCGCCGGGGCGGGGCTGGCCTTCGGGCTGGTGCTGTACGGCGCGGTGATGCGGCTGCGCGCCGTGGCCGCCCGCCCGGAGCCGGTCGCGACCGCCCCGGACCGTTCCCGTACGGGATCGCGCCGATCCCGCTGATCCCGTACGAGAGCGAGTGGCACGTACGGCTGACGAGGAGCCGCCCCGCCGTCAGTGGGCGGCCGAGTCCCAGTCCGGGCCCACGCCCACCGAGATGTCCAGCGGCGCCCGCAGCTCCGTCGCCGCGGCCATCTCGCGGATCACCAGCTCCTCCACCCGGTCCCGCTCGCCGGGAGCGATCTCCAGCACGATTTCGTCGTGGACCTGGAGGAGCATGCGCGAGGTCAGCCCGGCCTCGGTCAGTGCCGTGTCGACGCGGAGCATGGCGACCTTGACGATGTCGGCGGCCGTGCCCTGGATCGGGGCGTTGAGCGCCATCCGCTCGGCCATCTCGCGGCGCTGGCGGTTGTCGCTGTTGAGGTCCGGGAGGTAGCGGCGGCGGCCGAGCATCGTCTCCGTGTAGCCCGTGGCCCTGGCCTCCACGACCGCTCGCTGGAGATAGTCCCGTACGCCGCCGAAGCGCTCGAAGAACGTGTCCATCAGACCGCGTGCCTCGGCCGCCTCGATGTTCAGCTGCTGGGAGAGGCCGAACGCCGAGAGACCGTACGCCAGTCCGTACGACATCGCCTTGATCTTGCGGCGCATGTCGGGGGTGACGGCGGCGCGCTCGACGCCGAACACCTGGGAGGCGACGGTGGTGTGCAGGTCCTCACCGGAGGCGAACGCCTCGATCAGACCCGCGTCCTCGGACAGATGCGCCATGACGCGCAGCTCGATCTGGCTGTAGTCGGCGGTCATCAGCGACTCGTAGCCCTCGCCGACGACGAACCCGCGGCGGATCGCGCGGCCCTCGTCGGTGCGCACCGGCACGTTCTGCAGGTTGGGGTCGGTGGACGAGAGCCGGCCGGTGGCCGCCACCGTCTGGCTGAAGGTGGTGTGGATACGGCCGTCGGCCGCAATCATCTTGATCAGGCCCTCGACGGTGACCCGGAGCCTGGCCTGCTCACGGTGGCGCAGCATGACGACGGGCAGTTCGTGCTCGGTCTGCGCGGCGAGCCAGGCCAGCGCGTCGGCGTCCGTCGTGTAACCGGTCTTGGTCTTCTTGGTCTTGGGCAGGCCCAGCTCGCCGAAGAGGACTTCCTGGAGCTGCTTGGGCGAGCCCAGGTTGAACTCGTGCCCGACGGCCGCGTGCGCCTCCTTCACCGCCTGCTGGACGGCGGCGGCGAACTGCTCCTCCAGGGTGACGAGATGGGGCTGGTCGGCCCAGATGCCGTTGCGCTCCAGCTTGGCGAGCAGCGCGGAAGTGGGCAGCTCGATGTCCTGGAGCAGCTCGGTGGCCCCGACCTCCGCCAGCCGGCCGGTGAACGCGTCGCCGAGATCGAGGATCGCGCGCGCCTGTGTCATCAGCGCGTCCGCCTCGGCCTGGTCGTCGCTGCCGAAGGCGAGCTGTCCGTCGGCCGCGGCGGCCGGGGCCAGTTCACGTCCGAGGTATTCGACGGCGAGGGCGTCGAGCGCGAAGGAACGGCGGCCGGGCTTGACCAGATACGCGGCGAGCGCGGTGTCCATGGTCACCCCGGCGATCCGCCAGCCGTGCTCGGGGGCGACCCGCATGGCGCTCTTCGCGTTGTGCAGGACCTTGGGGCGGTCCGCCGCCGCGAGCCAGCTGCCGAAGGCCGTCTCGTCGGCCTCGTCGAGCTGGGTGGTGTCGAACCAGGCGGCGGCGCCGTCGGCCGCGGCCAGCGCGACCTCGCCGATACTGCCCGTGCCGAGCGCCCAGGTGTCGACGAGGGCGACACCCAGCGGCTCGTCGCCGTGCTCCGCCAGCCAGGGCGCCAGCTCGCCGGAGGCGAGGACCTTGCCGTCCAGCTCGATGCCCGCCTCGGGGGCCGGGGCCTCGTCCTCGACGGCGCCGGGGTCCACGGCGAGCAGTCGCTCGCGCAGGCTCGGATTACGGATCTCCAGCACTTCGAGCACGCCGGTGACGGCCGACCGGTCGTACGGAGCGCGCTCCAGCTCCTGCGGGGTCTTCGTCAGCTCGACGTCACGCACCAGCTCGGTGAGATGGCGGTTGAGCTTGACCGAGGGCAGGTGCTCGCGCAGATTCTCGCCGACCTTGCCCTTGACCTCGCCGGCACGCTCCATCAGGTCGGCGAACGAGCCGAACTGATTGATCCACTTCGCGGCCGTCTTCTCGCCGACGCCGGGGATGCCGGGGAGGTTGTCCGACGGGTCGCCGCGCAGGGCGGCGAAGTCCGGATACTGCGCGGGGGTCAGTCCGTACTTCTCCTGGACCTTCTCCGGGGTGAAGCGGGTCAGCTCGGAGACGCCCTTGGTGGGATACAGCACCGTGGTGTGCTCGGTGATGAGCTGGAAGGAGTCCCGGTCGCCGGTGACGATGAGGACTTCGAAGCCGGCTTCCTCGGCCTGGGTGGCGAGGGTGGCGATGACGTCGTCCGCCTCGAAGCCGTCGATCGCGAACCGCTGCGCGTGCATCGCGTCCAGCAGCTCGCCGATCAGCTCGACCTGGCCCTTGAACTCGTCGGGCGTCTTGGAGCGGTTCGCCTTGTACTCGGGAAACTCCTCCGAGCGCCACGTCTTGCGCGACACGTCGAAGGCCACCGCGAAGTGCGTGGGCGCCTCGTCACGCAGGGTGTTGGCCAGCATCGACGCGAAGCCGTAGACGGCGTTGGTCGGCTGGCCGGAGCTGGTGGTGAAATTCTCCGCGGGCAGCGCGAAGAACGCCCGGTACGCCAGAGAGTGCCCGTCCATGAGGAGCAGGCGCGGACGGTTGTCTGCGGTCTTCTTCGATGCTGTCTCAGCCACGTACCCGATCCTGCCACGCCCCACTGACAATCCTGACCCGCGCACTCCGCCCCGACGGGCCGCCGGTGGTGCGTGACAGGATCGGGGGACAAGGATCGCGGGCCCAGTCCCGTCGTACGAGCTAGGGAGAGCGTGATGGCCAGCAAGCCGCCCTCAGGTGACCCGGTCCAGGACGCGCCGCAGGTCGCCGCACCGCGGCGCAGTGCCGCCGGGCTGCCGGCCGTGGCGCATTCGCTGCGCGTCGCCCAGCAGCAGATGGGTGTCACCCGCGCGGCGCGAACGCTGCTCAAGGTCAACCAGAAGGACGGCTTCGACTGTCCGGGCTGCGCCTGGCCGGAGGGCGATCACCGGCACACGGCGGAATTCTGCGAGAACGGCGCGAAGGCGGTCGCCGAGGAGGCGACGCTGCGCCGGGTGACGCCCGACTTCTTCGCCGCGCACCCGGTGGCCGACCTGGCGAACCGCAGCGGCTACTGGCTGGGCCAGCAGGGCCGGATAACCCAGCCGATGCTCCTGGAACGCGGAACCGGCGACCACGGCGACGGCGACCGGTACGAACCGGTCAGCTGGGAGCGCGCGTTCGCGATCATCGCCGAGGAACTCAACGCGCTGGACTCCCCCGACGAGGCGCTGTTCTACACCTCCGGCCGTACGAGCAACGAGGCGGCGTTCCTGCTCCAGCTGTTCGCCCGCGAGTTCGGCACGAACAATCTGCCGGACTGCTCCAACATGTGCCACGAGTCGTCCGGTTCGGCGCTCGCCGAGACCCTGGGCGTCGGCAAGGGCAGCGTGTCCCTGGAGGACATGCACCAGGCCGATCTGATCATCGTGGCCGGGCAGAACCCGGGGACCAACCACCCCCGGATGCTCTCCGCCCTGGAGAAGGCCAAATCGGCGGGCGCGCGGATCATCTCGGTGAATCCGCTGCCCGAGGCCGGCCTGGAGCGGTTCAAGAATCCGCAGACCCCGCAGGGCATGGTCAAGGGCGCGGCCCTCAACGACCTCTTCCTCCAGATCCGCATCGGCGGCGACCAGGCCCTCTTCCGGCTGCTGAACAAGCTGATCCTCGACGCGGCCGAGACCGACCCGGCCGCCGTCGACAAGGCGTTCGTCGCCGAACACACCCACGGCTTCGAGGAGTTCACCGCCGCCGCGCGCGCCGCCGACTGGGACGAGACGCTCACCGCGACGGGCCTGGAGCGCGCCGACATCGAGCGCGCGCTGGCCATGGTGCTGGCCTCGAAGCGCACCATCGTCTGCTGGGCGATGGGCCTCACCCAGCACAAGCACTCCGTCGCGACCATCCGCGAGGTCGTCAACTTCCTTCTGCTGCGCGGCAACATCGGCCGGCCGGGCGCCGGGGTGTGCCCCGTACGCGGGCACTCCAACGTCCAGGGCGACCGCACCATGGGCATCTTCGAGCGACCCGCGCCGGCGTTCCTCGACGCCCTGGACCGGGAGTTCGGGATCACCTCGCCGCGCCACCACGGCTACGACGTCGTACGGGCCATCCGCGCCCTGCGCGACGGCGACGCGAAGGTCTTCTTCGCCATGGGCGGCAACTTCGTCTCGGCGTCCCCGGACACCGAGGTGACCGAGGCGGCGATGCGCACCGCGCGGCTCACCGTGCACGTGTCGACCAAGCTCAACCGCTCGCACGCGGTGACCGGCGCGCGCGCCCTGATCCTGCCGACCCTCGGCCGCACCGACAAGGACATACAGGCGGGCGGCAGGCAGATCGTGACCGTGGAGGACTCCATGGGCATGGTGCACGCCTCACGCGGCAACCTCCCACCCGCGAGCCCGCACCTGCTGTCCGAGCCGGCGATCGTCGGCCGGCTGGCGCGTGCCGTCCTCGGTCCCGCGTCGCTGACGCCCTGGGAGGACTTCGAGAAGGACTACGCGTCGATCCGCGACCGTATCTCGCGCGTCGTCCCCGGCTTCGAGGACTTCAACGAACGCGTCGCCAGGCCCGGCGGTTTCCAGCTCCCGCACGCACCGCGCGACGAACGGCGCTTCCCCACGCTCACCGGCAAGGCCAACTTCACGGCGGCGCCCGTCGAGTACCCGGAGCTGCCGGAGGGCCGGCTGCTGCTCCAGACGCTGCGCTCGCACGACCAGTACAACACCACGATCTACGGACTCGACGACCGCTACCGGGGCATCAAGAACGGCCGCCGCGTCGTCCTGGTGAACCCGGACGACGCACGCCGACTGGGTCTGGCCGACGGCTCGTACACGGATCTGGTCGGCGAGTGGAGGGACGGCGTCGAGCGGCGCGCCCGCGGCTTCCGGGTGGTGCACTACCCCACGGCGCGCGGCTGCGCCGCCGCCTACTACCCGGAGACGAACGTGCTCGTGCCGCTGGACTCCACGGCCGACACCAGCAACACCCCGGCGAGCAAGTCCGTCGTGGTGCGCTTCGAGCACCGCTGACGCGGCGCCCCGGACCCGACCTGTTCGAACAGCACATGACAGCAGGCGACAGCACGCGCGCCGACGTGCGGCAAGGCGCACCGACCCGCACCGCACCGCACCGCACCGCACCGACGCGCACGGAAGCACGCACCGAACACGTACCGCACCACCCAGCCGATCGGAGCCTGACCCCATGGGTGAGAACACAGCGAACGAGCAGCCCGCGGTGACGTTCCCGCAGGAGATCATCGACGAGTACGGAGCGAACGGCGCCGACCTGGCGTCATTCTTCTCCGCCGGGGACCTCGGCACCCGCATGGGCCTGCGGGTCACCGAGGCGTCCGCCGACCGCGTCGTCGCCACCATGCCCGTGGAGGGCAACACACAGCCGTACGGGCTGCTGCACGGCGGCGCCTCCGCCGTGCTCGCCGAGACCCTCGGCTCCATCGGCGCGATGATGCACGGCGGCCGCGACAAGGTCGCCGTGGGGGTGGACCTCAACTGCACCCATCACCGCGCCGTACGAAGCGGGGTGGTGACCGGCGTCGCCACCCCGATCCACCGCGGCCGGTCCACCGCGACGTACGAGATCGTGATCACCGACGAGCGGGAGAAGCGGGTGTGCACGGCGCGGCTGACCTGTCTGCTCCAGAACGGCGACGGTGGCGCGTTCATGACCCGGAAAGACGCCTGAGGGGCGAACCTCAAGGGAGCCTCAAGCGGGCCGGGGGAAGCGGTGAACGGGCTTCTCCCGGCCCATGGTGACCAACAGGTGAGACGCGCGACCCCCACCGCGAGCCACCGAAACACGGCGGAAACCAGGACCCTCCGGAACTCCCGCGACGTGCCGACCGCCGCCGGACCCCGGCGCGTGGAGCGCCAGGTGGGACCCCCGATGGTGACGTTGCGTGACGCTGTGCGGCACGATCCATTGTCCTGTCGCCCGATGCGCATTAGCTTCGGCACATGAGCGGCATCGGCCCCGTCGAACCGGGCGAGGACACCTACCACCACCCGTCGCCCGCGCTCGCCGCGGCGGCGCCGGCCCGCGTCCGTCTCGCCGTGCCCGCGCGTCACCGCCGCAAGGCCGTCCTGGCCGCCGCCGCGACCCTCACCACCGGTGTGTGCGTGTACGTCCTCAACGCCCCGGCGCCGCCCCCCGCACCGCCACCACCCTGGCCCTCGCAGGTGGTTGGGTTCGCCTACGCCGGCGCCTCACCGAAGGGCGAGCAGGCCGGCGCGTTCACCTTCGACGTCAGCATCTCGACCGAGCCCGGCCGGCGGGTGACCGTCGACGCCGTCACCCAGCCGTCGGCCGCGCTGGCCATCTCGACGGAACCGTCCGCCCCGTTCACCGTGCCGGCCGGCGAGTCCCGCGAAGTGGCGGTGACCGTCTACGTGCTCGACTGCGGGGAAGTCCCGCGGAACGCCGGACTCCCCTTCCTCGATGTCACCCTGCGTAATGAACGGGCCGTCCAGAAACAGAGCCGAATCCTCGGCGGCGGATACCCGGAAGACCTCGGCGCGGCCATCCAGAAGGCATGCGTCCGTCCCGCTCCGTAATCGACCGATTACCGGTACGGTCCTGCTGGTTCTCAGTATGTGGACTTCCGAACGGTCGCAAATCGCACGCCCTTCCCCTCCCGAGCGGGCTTCACCGCGCTCCCGTCATAACAAGAGCGTCACATCATGGGCCGCACCTCTGCACCACCCCCACCAGCGCGCTTAGAGTCACGGCCAGTCACCGCGCCACCGGATTACTTTCAGTTCGGTTCCAGCGCTCGACCCGGCTTCCCAATCAGGGACAGCCGTGCCAGGGGAAAGGACTGATCGTGCGTCACCGTTCCTTGTTCATAGTCACCACTGCGGTCACTGTAGGAGCCCTCACGCTTTCGGCTTGCGGCTCCCGCGACGACAGCAGCGAGGGCGGCGGCGGCGGAAAGAAGACCGTCGTCATCGGCCTCGACGCGCCGCTGACCGGAGACCTCTCCGCGCTCGGCCAGGGCATCAAGAACTCCGCCGACCTCGCCGTCAAGACGGCCAACAAGAACAACGAAGTCGAAGGCGTCACCTTCAAGCTGGAGTCCCTGGACGACGTCGCCCAGGCCGCGACCGGCCAGCAGAACGCCACCAAGCTCGTCGGCAACCAGGACGTCATGGGCGTCGTCGGCCCGCTGAACTCCGACGTCGGCCAGGCCATGCAGAAGGTCTTCGCCAACGACAACCTGGTCCAGGTCTCGCCCGCCAACACCAACCCCGAGATGACTCAGGGCAAGGACTGGCAGAGCGGCACGAAGGTCCGCGGCTTCGACACGTACTTCCGTACGGCCACCACGGACGCCATTCAGGGCCCGTACGCCGCGCAGTTCATGTTCAACAAGCAGAAGCTCAAGAACGTCTACGTCATCGACGACAAGAAGACGTACGGAGCCGGTCTCGCCGCCACCTTCTCCACCGAGTTCAAGAAGCTCGGCGGCAAGGTCGTCGGCACCGACCACATCAACCCGGACGACAAGGACTTCTCGTCCGTGGCGAGCAAGGTCGCCCGGGCCAAGGCCGACTTCGTCTACTACGGCGGCGAGTACCCGGCCGGTGCCCCGCTGGCCAGCCAGATCAAGAACGCCGGCGCCAAGATCCCCACGGTCGGCGGCGACGCTCTCTTCAGCGCCGAGTACATCAAGCTGGGCAAGAAGAACTCCGAAGGTGACTTCGCCAGCTCCGTGGGCGCGCCCCTGGAGACCCTGGACACCGCCAAGAAGTTCATCACGGACTACGAGGCCGGCGGCTACGACGGCGCCTTCGAGGCCTACGGCGGCTACGCCTACGACTCCACCTGGGCGATCATCCAGGCGGTCAAGGCCGTCGTCGAGAAGAACGACGGCAAGCTGCCCGGCGACGTCAAGGACGCGCGCAAGCAGATCACCGCGGCCATGCAGGACGTCAAGTTCGACGGAGTCACCGGCACCGTCGGCTTCGACGAGTTCGGCGACACCATCAACAAGCAGCTCTCCCTCTACGAGGTCAAGGGCGGCAAGCACGTCCCCGTGCAGACGGGCGTGTTCGAGGGCTGATCGGGCTCACCAGCCCTCCCTCCTGTAGGAACTACCACCGCGCGGGGGCGCCACAGCGCCCCCGCGCGGCCGTATCTGACCCCACTCATTCGGAGGCCCCGCGGTGAACGATCTGCCGCAGCAACTTGCCAACGGCCTGCTACTCGGCGCGCTGTACGGACTCATCGCAATCGGTTACACGATGGTCTATGGCATAGTCCAGCTCATCAATTTCGCCCATGGCGAGATATTCATGATCGGCGGCTTCGGTGCGCTGACCGTATTCCTCTGGTTGCCCAGCGGTACCAGCCTGCTCCTCGCACTGCCCCTCATGATCCTCATGGCGATGGCCTGCTCCGTGCTCGTCGCCGTCGGAGCCGAACGCTTCGCCTACCGGCCCCTGCGGGACGCCCCCAGGCTCGCACCACTGATCACCGCGATCGGCCTCTCCATCGCACTTCAGCAAGCCATCTGGGCCTTCTACCCGGACGCCACGAAGTCCCGCCCCTTCCCCGAATTCGAAGGCGGCAGGCTCGACTTCGGAGCATTCGCCATCAGCCGCGGCGACCTGTTCCTGCTCATCGCCGCACCCCTGTGCATGATCACGCTCGGCGTCTTCGTCTCCAAGACCCGCACCGGGCGCGCCATGCAGGCCACGTCGCAGGACCCGGACACGGCCAAGCTGATGGGCATCAACACCGACCGCATCATCGTCACCGCGTTCGCCATCGGTGCCGCCTTCGCCGCCATCGCGGCCGTCGCACACGGCCTCAAGTACGGCGAGGTCAACTTCAAGATGGGCTTCATCGCCGGACTCAAGGCCTTCACGGCCGCGGTCCTCGGCGGTATCGGCAACATCTACGGCGCCATGATCGGCGGCCTCGTCCTCGGCCTCGCCGAATCCATGGCCACCGCCTACATCGAGAACATCCCCGGCATGTCGCAGCTCGGCGGCGGCGCCTGGAAGGACGTGTGGGCGTTCGTCCTTCTCATCCTCGTACTGCTGCTGAGGCCTCAAGGTCTACTCGGCGCACGCGTCTCGGATCGGGCGTGATACCGATGACCACCACCACATCGAAACAGACCCCTGTGGCCCCCACCCCCCAGCAGAATCGTCCCGTCATCGGCCTGCCGCCCGCGGCGGCGAGCCTCGGCGCCGCGATCGGCGCCGTCGCGACCTTCGCGAGCACCTTCCTCGCCTGGACCTGGACCGCCGAATTCCCCGGTGACCTCACCGTCACCGGCTACCCCGGCGGCCTCCAGCTGCTCACCCTCACCGGTGCGCTGCTGACGCTGCTCTTCGTCGCCGCCGGCTACGGCGTACGCGGCCTCGGCTGGCTCTCCCCCGGCGGCAAGAACGGCCCCGTCCTCCTCCTCGCCCTCGGCACCTTCGCCACCACCTGGTACACGGTCATCGCGATCGCCGTGAAGCTCGGCGGACTCGCCAACCTCGAACCGGGCGGCTACGTCGCCGCCGGCGCCTCGCTGATCACGCTCGTCGCGGCCCTCGGGCTCCCCGGCGACGTCCCCGGCGACCAGGCCGACCCCAACATCTGGCAGCGGTTCGTCCAGTCCTTCAAGGCGGCCACGCCCAAGGAAGCCGCACCGCTCCCCGGCTGGGCCGAGATCCTCATCATCGCCGCCGCCTTCGGGCTCGGCCTGTTCGTCTTCACCTACGGCATCGACACCGAGGCCGCCGAACTCTTCATCGGCTACATCCTCCTCGTCGCCTTCGGCGCCACCGCCATCTCGCGCGCCGGCCTCAACCGCCGCCTCGCGAGCCTCACGTCCAAGCACAAGAACGTGACCGTGACCGCGGCGTTCGTCTCCGCGTTCGCGTTCCCCTTCACCCAGAGCAACGACGCGTACGCCTCCATCGGGACGAACATCCTGATCTTCGCCACCGTCGCGCTCGGACTCAACGTCGTCGTCGGCCTCGCCGGTCTGCTCGACCTCGGATACGTCGCCTTCCTCGGCGTCGGCGCCTACACGGCCGCCCTCGTCTCCGGATCGCCGTCGTCCACCATCGGCTTCCAGCTCCCGTTCTGGGCCGCCGTCCTCTGCGGCGCCGGCGCCTCGCTGATCTTCGGTGTCGTCATCGGCGCACCGACCCTGCGACTGCACGGCGACTACCTGGCCATCGTGACCCTCGGCTTCGGTGAGATCTTCCGCATCACCATGCAGAACCTCGACGGATCGTCGGGCCCGGACGTCACCAACGGCTCCAACGGCATCCCCAACATCCCCGACCTGGACCTCTTCGGGTTCAACCTCGGGGAACCACATACCATCCTGGGCGTCGAACTCGGCAGATTCTCCAACTACTACCTGCTGATGCTGCTGTTCACCATCATCGTGGTGACCGTCTTCCGCCGCTCCGACCAGTCGCGCATCGGCCGCGCCTGGGTCGCCATCCGCGAGGACGAGACCGCGGCCAGGGCCATGGGCATCAACGCCTTCCGGCTCAAGCTGCTCGCCTTCGCGCTCGGCGCCACCCTCGCCGGCATGGCCGGCACCGTACAGGCGCACGTGACCTTCACCGTCACCCCCGCCCAGTACAAGTTCGTCGAAGCCGTCCCGCCGAACTCGGCGTTCCTGCTCGCCGCCGTCATCCTCGGCGGCATGGGCACGGTCAGCGGACCCCTCATCGGCGCCTCGCTGCTCTACCTCATCCCGGCGAAGCTCCAGTTCATGTCCGACTACCAGCTGCTGCTCTTCGGCATCGCGCTGATCCTGCTCATGCGATTCCGCCCCGAGGGCCTCATCGCCGACCGCAGGAAGCAGCTCGAATTCCACGAGACCGGGCAACTGGACGCCCCCAAGGGCGATATCGGCCTCAGTAAAGCGGGGGTGTGACCCGAATGACCACCGACATCGAACCCACCGACGCCGGATCCCCCAAGGCCGCCACCGCGACCGGCGTCCCCGTGCTCCAAGCCACCGGCGTCACCAAGAAGTTCGGCGGACTCACCGCCGTACAGAACGTCGACCTCCAGGTCAACACCGGAGAGATCGTCGGCCTCATCGGCCCCAACGGCGCGGGCAAGACCACCTTCTTCAACTGCCTCACCGGTCTGTACATCCCCACCGACGGCACCGTCAGCTACAAGGGCACCGTCCTGCCGCACCAGTCCCACCTCGTCACCAAGGCAGGCATCGCCCGTACGTTCCAGAACATCCGCCTCTTCGCCAACATGACCGTCCTGGAGAACGTCCTCGTCGGACGCCACACCAGGACCAAGGAAGGTCTCTGGTCCGCGCTCCTGCGCGGACCCGGCTTCAAGAAGGCGGAGCGGGAGTCCGAGGCACGCGCCATGGAACTCCTGGAGTTCACCGGCCTCGCCTCGAAGCGCGACCACCTCGCCCGCAACCTCCCCTACGGGGAGCAGCGGAAGCTGGAGATCGCGCGCGCACTCGCCAGCGACCCGGGCCTGCTCCTGCTGGACGAGCCCACGGCCGGCATGAACCCGCAGGAGACCCGCACCACCCAGGACCTGGTCTTCGCCATCCGCGACCAGGGCATCGCCGTGCTTGTCATCGAGCACGACATGCGCTTCATCTTCAACCTGTGCGACCGCGTCGCCGTCCTCGTCCAGGGCGAGAAGCTCGTCGAAGGCACCGCCGAGGTCGTCCAGGCCGACGAGCGGGTCGTCGCCGCCTATCTCGGCACCCCCTACGAGGGCGCCCCCGGCGCCGAGGAAGTCTCCGAGGTGGAGGCCGCGGAGGCACACAGCACGGCAGGCACAGAAGGAGACACCAAGTGACCGCACTACTGGAGGTGGAGGACCTCAAGGTCGCCTACGGCAAGATCGAAGCCGTCAAGGGCATCTCCTTCAGCGTCGAAGCCGGTCAGATCGTCACGCTCATCGGCACCAACGGCGCCGGCAAGACGACCACCCTGCGCACCCTGTCCGGGCTGCTCAAGCCCTCCGGGGGCCGGATCGTCTTCGACGGCAAGCCGCTGAACGGCGTCGGCGCGCACAAGATCGTCGCGATGGGCCTGGCGCACTCCCCCGAGGGCCGCCGGATCTTCCCGCGGCTCACGATCGCGGAGAACCTCAAGCTCGGCGCCTTCCTCCGGAAGGACACCGCGGGCATCGACAGGGACATCAAGCGCGCCTACGAGCTGTTCCCGATCCTCGGCGAACGCAGCAAGCAGGCGGCGGGCACCCTCTCCGGCGGCGAGCAGCAGATGCTCGCCATGGGACGGGCGCTGATGTCGCAGCCCAAGCTGCTCATGCTGGACGAGCCCTCCATGGGACTCTCGCCCATCATGATGCAGAAGATCATGGCGACGATCGCCGAACTCAAGTCGCAGGGCACGACGATCCTCCTCGTCGAGCAGAACGCCCAGGCGGCGCTGTCACTGGCGGACCAGGGCCATGTGATGGAGGTCGGCAAGGTCGTACTCTCGGGCACCGGGCAGGACCTGCTGGTCGACGAGTCCGTACGGAAGGCGTACCTCGGCGAGGACTGAGCACCGCGTCCTCGCCCATGTACGCGAGAAGGCCCGCGTCCCCGAAGGGGTGCGGGCCTTCTCGCGCTGTGCCGCCGCTCCTACTGCCCCTTCGCGGCCTTCTTCTCCTCGTCGTCCTCGATGACGGCCTCGGCGACCTGCTGCATCGACAGCCGCCGGTCCATCGACGTCTTCTGGATCCACCGGAACGCGGCGGGCTCCGTGAGGCCGTACTGGGTCTGGAGGATCGACTTGGCGCGGTCCACGAGCTTGCGCGTCTCCAGGCGGGTCGTCAGATCGGCGACCTCCTGTTCGAGCGCCTTGAGCTCGGTGAAGCGCGAGACGGCCATCTCGATGGCCGGGACGACGTCGCTCTTGCTGAACGGCTTCACGAGATACGCCATGGCACCGGCGTCCCGGGCGCGCTCCACGAGATCGCGCTGCGAGAAGGCGGTGAGCATGAGGACGGGGGCGATGGACTCTTTCGCGATCTTCTCGGCCGCGGAGATGCCGTCGAGGACGGGCATCTTCACATCGAGGATGACGAGATCGGGCCGGTGCTCGCGGGCCAGCTCGACGGCACGCTCACCGTCACCGGCCTCGCCCACGACGGAGTAGCCCTCTTCTTCGAGCATCTCCTTGAGATCAAGACGGATGAGCGCCTCGTCCTCGGCGATGACTACTCGGGTCGTCAGGGGCGGGACATGCGACTTGTCGTCGTCGGCGACGGGCTGGGGCGACTCGGGGGCGGTCACTGAGGCTCCTCGTAACTGGCAGATACTGCTCAGCAAGAGCCTACCCAGCTACGGTATGGTGGGGGCGCAGCGGGTCAGAGAAAACCTTTGATTCTGCGAGCCCCGGTAGTCCAATTGGTTAGAGACAATGGATTCAAAACCCATCCAGTGTCGGTTCGAGTCCGACTCGGGGCACCTTTCCTTCATTTCCAAGGTCACGCGGAATTCGCTGATCTTCACGTGAAGGGGTGAACACACACCCTTCTTCGCAGGCCCGACCGCACATTGAGCCAGGGTCGGTCGCATGTACGACGCGCGAACACGCCACCAAGCCCTGGAACTTGTCGCCCAGGGCCGCAGCCTCCGTTCCGTCAGCGAGCAGACCGGTGTATCGCGCTCCGCGCTCCGCGCCTGGCGGGCCCGCCCCGAACCCCTGCCCCGCATGGCGCGCGACTGCCCGCCGAAACCGGCCGACCGGGCGTCCTACGCGTACCTGCTCGGCCTCTATCTCGGCGACGGCTGCATCAGCGCGCATCCGCACGGCGGCCACTATCTGCGTATCGCCTGCGCGGACGCCTGGCCCGGACTGATCGAACTGTGCCGCGCGGCGGTTGTCGCCGTACGGCCGGGTGCCCGCGTCTGCGTCATTCGCAAGCGGGGGTGCGTGATGGTGACGAGTTACCACCGGCACTGGCCATGTCTGTTCCCGCAGCACGGAGCGGGCAGGAAACACCATCGCACCATCACACTGGACACCTGGCAGCGCGACGTCGTCGCCGATCATCCCTGGGAACTCGTCCGCGGGCTCATCCACTCCGACGGATGCCGGACCACGAACCGGACCACCCGTACCGTGGGCGGCGAGACGAAGCGCTACGAGTACCCCCGGTACTTCTTCACGAACAACTCCGCCGACATCCTGCGCCTGTTCACCGGCACTCTCGACCGCCTCGGTGTCGCCTGGAAGCGGGCGAACGCGCGGAACATCTCCGTCGCCAAGAAGGCATCCGTCGCCCTCATGGACGCCCACGTCGGGCCGAAGTACTGAACTCCGGCCCGAGGCACGTCACTTCGGGCTGTCGTCCTCGCCGATGTGGTGGACGCGGACCAGGTTCGTCGAGCCCGCGACCCCCGGCGGGGAACCCGCCGTGATCACCACGACGTCGCCCTTGTCGCAGCGGCCGATCCGCAGCAGCTGCTCGTCGACCTGCTCCACCATCGCGTCCGTCGATTCCACGTGCGGACCGAGGAACGCCTCCACACCCCATGTGAGGTTCAGCTGCGCCCGCGTCGCCGGGTCCGGTGTGAAGGCCAGCAGCGGGATCGGCGAGCGGTAGCGGGAGAGGCGCTTGACCGTGTCGCCCGACTGCGTGAACGCGACCAGGAACTTCGCGCCCAGGAAATCGCCCATCTCGGCGGCCGCGCGGGCGACCGCGCCGCCCTGGGTGCGGGGCTTGTTGCGCTCGGTCAGCGGCGGGAGGCCCTTGGCCAGGACGTCCTCCTCCGCCGCCTCGACGATGCGGCTCATCGTGCGGACGGTCTCGACCGGGTACTTGCCGACGCTCGTCTCGCCGGACAGCATCACCGCGTCGGTGCCGTCGATGACGGCGTTGGCGACGTCGGACGCCTCCGCGCGGGTCGGGCGGGAGTTGTCGATCATCGAGTCGAGCATCTGGGTGGCGACGATGACCGGCTTCGCGTTGCGCTTCGCGAGCTTGATCGCGCGCTTCTGCACGATCGGCACCTGCTCCAGCGGCATCTCGACGCCGAGGTCACCGCGGGCGACCATGATGCCGTCGAACGCGGCGACGATGTCGTCTATGTTCTCCACGGCCTGCGGCTTCTCGACCTTGGCGATGACGGGGACGCGCCGGCCCTCCTCGTCCATGACGCGGTGGACGTCCTCGATGTCGCGTCCGCTGCGCACGAAGGAGAGCGCGATGACGTCGGCGCCGATGCGCAGCGCCCAGCGGAGGTCGTCGATGTCCTTCTCCGAGAGCGCGGGGACGGACACCGCGACGCCGGGGAGGTTGAGGCCCTTGTTGTCGGAGACCATGCCGCCTTCGACGACGGTGGTGCGGACGCGGGGGCCGTCGACCCCGGTGACCTCCAGGGTCACCTTGCCGTCGTCGACAAGGATGAGTTCGCCGGCGGTCACGTCGTCGGCGAGTCCGTCGTAGGTGGTGCCGCACGTGTGGCGGTCGCCTTCGACGGGCTCGACGGTGATGGTGAATTCGTCGCCGCGTTCAAGGAGTACGGGGCCTTCGCGAAAGCGCCCGAGGCGGATCTTCGGGCCTTGAAGGTCGGCGAGGATCCCCACGCTGCGGCCGGTTTCCTCGGCGGCTTTGCGTACGCGCTGGTAGCGCTCCTCGTGGTCGGCGTAGCTGCCGTGGCTGAGGTTGAAGCGGGCGACGTCCATTCCGGCCTCGACCAGTGCTTTGATCTGGTCGTACGAGTCGGTGGCGGGCCCGAGGGTACAGACGATTTTTGCTCGGCGCATGATTCGAGACTAAACCTTACCGCCGGGTAGGTAATTGGTCTCACATGACTACTCAACAACCTTTGCATGAAGGGTTGTTGACAACTGTTGAAGTGGGCGCGCGGGTGCTCTGATGAGCATTATTCGGGAGTTGACGGCGGCGGCTCGGAGAGGGGATCGGCGGCGGGATCGGAGAAGGGCTCAGAGGACGGGGGGAGTCATCGTGAAGCGCGCGTTGACCTGCGCGTGGACGGTCTGGCGCTGCGGTTCGAGGTCGAGCGCGGGCGCCGCGCCGGCGGCCTCGGGGGCTCCGCCGTAACCCATCGCGTACGCGGGGGCACGTGTCGCGTACGGCGCGGCGTTCTCCGCTCCGATGTCGGCGAGTTCGACGAGGGCGGCGAGGTTCGCGCCGAGCGCCCCGGCGTACTCACGGGCCCGCTGGACGGCCTCGCGGACCGCCTGCCTGCGCGCCTCGCCGTGGGCGGGCGAGTCGGGGCGCAGGGCCCACCAGGGGCCGTTGACGGTGGTGAGTTCGAGGTCGGCGAGGCGGGTGGTGAGTTCGCCGAGTGCGGTGAAGTCGGTGAGCTGGGCGCTGATGTTCACGCGGCCGTGGTAGGCGCGGATCCGTTCGCCGCGGCCGTGCCGGGCGAGTTCCGGGTTGATGGAGAAGGAGCCGGTCACCAGCTTCTCCACGGCGTCTCCGTAGGACTTGATCAGGGTCAGGGCCTCGTTGTTGCGGCGGGTGAGGTCTTCGAGGGCGGTGCGCCGGTCGGTGCCGCGCGCGCCGACCGAGATGTCGATGGTCGCGATCTCGGGGTCGAACTCCAGGCGGGCCTCGCCCCGGACGGCGACCCTCGGGGTCTCGGGGGTGCCGTAGGGCGCGGCGGCAGGGGCGGTGGCGTCGGTGGTCACTGGGTGGTTTCTCCCTCGTGCGGCGGCGAGTTGGGGGCGCGGTGTGCACCTGGCCCACCTGTCGGAGCACTCTGCCACCCGGCCTTCCGTCCGGTCTCCCGTTCGGGCACGACATTCGGCAGTCACCGGATCGAAACCCGCTGGGGGTGTTCGATTCTTCGTTCCTGAGTCAGAATCTAGCCGCCTTATCTACGCGCGTTGTGCGGGTGGATGCACGAGATCGAGGGAGTAGCGATGCCGCTGAACCGAAGGACGTTCCTGGAGCGGTCCGCCGCCGCCGGAGCCGGTGTGGCGATCGCCGGGGGCGCCGCCGTGCCCGCGGCGGCGGGGGAGCACGGCGCCGGCCTCGGGCATGGCCAGGGACATCCGCCGAAGCGGTACTCGTTCACCGTGATGGGCACCACCGACCTGCACGGCAATGTCTTCAACTGGGACTACTTCACGGACAAGGAGTTCGACGACAAGGACCGCAACGACGTCGGACTGGCCAAGATCTCGACCCTGGTGAACCGCATCCGTAAGGAGAAGGGCCGGGGCAACACCCTGCTCATCGACGCGGGCGACACCATCCAGGGCACCCAGCTCTCGTACTACTACGCCAAGATCGACCCGATCACGGCGAAGCGCGGCCCGGTGCACCCCATGGCGCAGGCGATGAACGCGATCGGCTACGACGCGGCGGCGCTGGGCAACCACGAGTTCAACTACGGCATCCCGGTGCTGCGGAAGTTCGAGGAGCAGTGCCGTTTCCCGCTGCTCGGTGCCAACGCGCTGGACGCGAAGACGCTGCGGCCCGCGTTCCCGCCGTATGTGATCAAGCGGCTGCGGACGCCGCACGGGCGTGATGTGCGGGTGGCGGTGCTGGGGCTGACGAATCCGGGCATCGCGATCTGGGACAAGGCGAACGTCCAGGGCAAGATGACGTTCCCGGGTCTGGAGGAGCAGGCGGCGAAGTGGGTGCCGAAGCTCCGGTCGATGGGCGCCGACGTGGTGATCGTGTCCGCGCATTCGGGGTCGAGCGGTACGTCCTCCTACGGAGATCAGCTTCCGCACATCGAGAACGCGGCGGGTCTGGTGGCCGAGCAGGTGCCGGGCATCGACGCGATCCTGGTCGGTCACGCGCACAGCGAGATTCCGGAGTACCGGGTCACCAACAAGGAGACCGGCAAGGACGTGGTGCTGTCCGAGCCGCTGAAGTGGGGGCAGCGGCTGACGCTGTTCGACTTCGACCTGGTGTGGGAGCGGGGCCGCTGGTCGGTGGAGAAGGTCGGCGCGCAGGTCCTCAACTCGAACACGGTGGAGGAGGACCGGAAGATCACGGGGCTGCTGGTCGACGAGCACCGCAAGGTCGTGAGTTACGTCAACCAGGTCATCGGGACGTCGACCGCGGCGATGACGACGGTCGACGCGCCGTGGCGGGACGAGCCGCTGATCGACCTGATCAACCATGTGCAGACGGAGACGGTGCGGGCCGGTCTCGCGGGCGGTGAGTGGGCGGCGCTGCCGCTGCTGTCGCAGGCGTCGTGCTTCTCGCGTACGGCGGGGATCCCGGCGGGCGAGGTGACGATCAAGGACGCGGCGGGGCTGTATCCGTTCGAGAACACCCTGGAGGCGCGGCTGCTGACGGGTGCTCAGCTCAAGGACTATCTGGAGTTCTCGGCCAGGTACTACGTGCGGACGGCCGCCGGTGCGCCGGTGGAGACGTCGAAGCTGACGAACGCGGACAACATCCCGGACTACAACTACGACGTGGTGTCGGGGCTGACGTACGACATCGACATCGCCGCGCCGGCCGGTTCGCGGATCGTGAATCTGTCCTTCGAGGGCAAGGCGCTGGACCCGGCGGCGAAGTTCGTGCTGGCGGTGAACAACTACCGGGCGAGCGGCGGCGGGAACTTCCCGCATGTCGCGGGTGCCCAGCAGTTGTGGACCGACCCGGACGAGATCCGGAACACGATCATCACGTGGGTGCAGACGGAGAAGACCGTCGACCCGACGCGGTTCGCCTCGGTGGACTGGAAGCTCACGCGCGACGGCACCCCGGTCTTCTGACTCGTCGCGCGATGACGCGCCGGCGTGGTGCCGTCCCCTCGGCACCACGCCGGCGCAAACCCCCACGGGGGATGCGGTCAGCGCACTTCGGAGAGCGGTACGAGACCCCTGGGCACCGGCACCTGCCGGTGCCTTTCCTGTCCGTCGAGGCCGAAGCTGGTGAACGCGGTCCGGCGCGGCAGCGGGTAGGGCTCGGTGCCGGTCAGTGAGTTGAGGATCGTCGCGCTGCGCCAGGCGGCGAGGCCGAGGTCGGGGGCGCCGACGCCGTGCGTGTGCCGTTCGGCGTTCTGTACGTATACCGAGCCGGTCACGGAGGGGTCGAGGGCCAGCCGGTACCGGGCGTCGATGCGTGGGCGCTCGGACTTGTCGAGCCGCATGAACGGGTCGAGGCCGGCCAGGAGCCGGCCGAGCGGGCGCTCGCGGTAGCCGGTGGCGAGGACGACGGCGTCGGTGGTGAGCCGGGAGCGGCCGGCCTGCCGGCCGTGTTCCAGGTGCAGTTCGATCCTGGTGGCGCCGACCCGGCCCGCCGTGCGGACGAGGACGCCGGGCGTGAGGACGGCGTCGGGCCAGCCGCCATGCAGCGTACGGCGGTAGAGCTCGTCGTGGATGGCGGCGATGGTGCCGGCGTCGATGCCTTTGTGGAGCTGCCACTGGCGTGGGACGAGTTCGTCGCGTACCCGTTCGGGAAGTGCGTGGAAGTAGCTGGTGTAGTCGGGGGTGAACTGCTCCAGGCCGAGCTTGGAGTACTCCATGGGCGCGAAGGCCTCGGTGCGGGCCAGCCAGTGGAGTTTCTCGGCGCCGACGGGGCGGGCGCGCAGCAGGTCGAGGAAGACCTCGGCGCCGGACTGTCCGGAGCCGACGACGGTGATGTGCTCGGCGTCGAGGATCCGTTCGCGGTGGGCGAGGTAGTCGGCGGAGTGGATGACGGGGACGGCGGGGGTGTCGGCGAGGAGGGTGAGCGGTTCGGGGACGTAGGGCTCGGTGCCGATGCCGAGCGCGACGTTGCGGGTGTAGGCGCGGCCGAGGGCCTCGACCTCGCCGTCGTGGTCGAGCTGGGTGAAGTCGACCTCGAAGAGGGCGCGTTCGGCGTTCCAGCGGACGGCGTCGACCTGGTGGCCGAAGTGCAGTCCGGGGAGTTGTTCGCTGACCCAGCGGCAGTAGGCGTCGTACTCGGCGCGCTGGATGTGGAAGCGCTCGGCGAAGTAGAACGGGTACAGCCGCTCGCGGGCCCTGAGGTAGCTGAGGAAGGACCAGGGGCTCGCCGGGTCGACGAGGGTCACCAGGTCGGCCAGGAAGGGCACTTGGAGGGTGGCGCCGTCGAGGAGCAGGCCGGGGTGCCAGTGGAAGGCGGGGCGTTGTTCGAAGAAGGTGGCGGCGATGCCTCCGTGGACGCCGTCGGCGAGCGCGGCGAGGGAGAGGTTGAACGGTCCGATGCCGATGCCGACCAGATCGTGCGGCCGGTCGTGATCGTCTGCTGACAGGTCGGTCATGGAGGATCCTTCAGGGCGCGTGGGCCAGATACACCAGGGGTCCGGGGTCGGTCGGGTGGTGCCCACGGTGCACAACGATCCGGACCCGGGAGGGGTAGCGGTGTGTGCCGAAGGAGAGTGCGTGTGAGGGCTTTCGTACGGAGGACGGGCCGGGCACCGTGCGCGCGGTGCCCGGCCCGTCGTCTGTCAAGGAGGCCGGCTCGTCCGTGAGGGGGCTCAGCCTTCCCGTACCCGCAGCGCGCGGCGCAGGTCGTCCAGTTGGTCGACGAGCTTGCGGCGCAGGGCGGGCAGGAGGTCGGGGCCGGTCAGGCTCTCTTCGCCCAGGCTCAGCGACCGCGCGTCCACGGCGTGGAGCGGGAAGGCGTAGCGCCCGGCGCAGTCGGCGATGGCGGGGCCGCGGCGGGTGGCGAGGGCGACGACGTCGGTGTAGAAGCGCGGGACGTACTCGCCTACGAGGTCGGTCTGTTCGGGCTGCCAGAAGCCTTGGGCGGTGGCGGTGAAGAGGTAGTTGGACAGGTCGTCGGTGCGGAACAGCCGTTCCCAGGCGGCGGCTTTGGCGTCGCCGTCGGGGAGGGCCGCGCGGCAGCGGGCGGCGCCTTGCCGGCCGGTGGCGCTGGGGTCCCTGGCGAGTTCGCCGTCGATGGCGGCGTCGTCGACGGCGCCGAGGACGGCGAGGCGGTAGAGGATGCGCCAGCGCAGTTCGGGGTCGAGTTCGGGGCCGCCGGGGACGCTGTCGGAGTTCAGCCAGTCCTGGATGCCGTCGGGCTGGGTGGCGGCGGAGATGAAGTGGCGTACGGCGGTGAGGCGCAGGCCGGGCGCGTTGCCGTCCTCGGTGCGGCGGATGAGGGCGCGGCAGATGGCGGTGAGGGTGGCGAGGGCGGCGGGCCGGTCGTCGGGGCCGAGGTAGCGGTCGGTGATCTGGGTGGCGGCGAAGCCGAGTACGCCTTGGACGACGGCCAGGTCGGACTCGTGCGGGAGGTGGGTGCGGGCGGCGTCCAGGTAGGCGGTGGGGGTCAGTTCGCCGTCGCGGACCATGTCGCGGGCCGCGTTCCAGACGACGGCGCGGGTCAGCGGGTCGGGGACGGCGGAGAGGGAGTCGAGGGCGGTGGCCCAGGAGCGGTCGTCGAGGCGGACCTTGGCGTAGGCGAGGTCGCCGTCGTTGAGGACGACCAGGTCGGGGCGGCGGCCCGGGCGGACGGTGGGGCCGTCCTGCTGCGGGATGTCGATCTCGAAGCGGTCGCGCGGGGTGAGGCGGCCGGGGTCGACGAGGTCGCGGTCGTAGGCGCCGACGGCGATGCGGTGCGGGCGGGTGCCCTGCTGGGCGACGTCGAGTGTCCAGCCGGCCTCGGAGCCGTTGCCGTCGACGGTGGGGGTGAGGGTGTCGACGCCGGTCGTGCGGAGCCACTGTTCGGCCCACCGGTGCACGTCGCGGTCGGTGGAGGCGGCGAGGGAGTCGATGAAGTCGGCGAGGGTGGCGTTGGAGAACTTGTGCCGGGCGAAGTGGGTGTTGATGCCGGCGAGGAAGTCCTTCTCGCCGAGCCAGGCGACGAGTTGGCGCAGGGCGGAGGCGCCCTTGGCGTAGGAGATGCCGTCGAAGTTGAGCATCGCGGAGGCGGTGTCGGGCACGGCTGCGGGGTCGGGCGCGACGGGGTGGGTGGAGGGCCGCTGGTCGGCGTCGTAGCCCCAGGACTTGCGGTCGATGCCGAAGGCGACCCAGGTGTCGGTGTAGCTCGTGGCCTCGGTGAGGGTCTGGTAGCCCATGTACTCGGCGAAGGACTCGTTCAGCCAGACGTCGTCCCACCAGGTGAGGGTGACGAGGTCGCCGAACCACATGTGGGCCATCTCGTGGGCGATGACCATGGCCCGGGTCTGCCGCTCGGTCTCGGTGACGGCGGAGCGGTAGACGAATTCGTCGCGGAAGGTGACGAGGCCGGGGTTCTCCATGGCGCCCGCGTTGAACTCGGGGACGAACGCCTGGTCGTAGGAGTCGAAGGGGTACGGCTCCTCGAACTTCTCGTGGTAGCGGTCGTAGCAGGCGCGGGTGATGGCGAAGATCTCGTCGGCGTCGGCGTCGAGATGGGGTGCCAGGGAGCGGCGGCAGTGGATGCCGAAGGGCAGGCCCGCGTGTTCGGTGCGGACGGAGTGCCAGGGGCCGGCGGCGACGGCCACGAGGTAGGTGGAGATGGGCGGGGTCGCCGCGAGGCTCCAGCGGCCGTGGCCCTCGTCGGTGGCGATGCCGTTGCCGAGGACGGTCCAGCCTTCGGGCGCGGTGAGGCTGAGTTCGAAGACGGCCTTGAGGTCGGGCTGGTCGAAGACGGCGAAGACCCGCTGGGCGTCTTCGAGGAACATCTGGGAGTAGACGTAGGTCTCGCCGTCGGTGGGGTCGGTGAAGCGGTGCATGCCTTCGCCGGTGCGGGAGTAGCGCATGGTGGCGTCGACGCGCAGTTCGTGCTCGCCCGCGGCAAGTCCGGTGAGGGCGAGCCGGTTGCCGGTGAGCGTGGTGGGGTCCAGGGGCTGCCCGTCGAGGGTGACGGAGCGCAGCAGCGCGGGCTTCAGCTCGACGAAGGTGTCTCCGGCCGCGAGGGCGGTGAAGTGGATGGCGGCGCGGGATTCGAAGGTCTCGTCGCCGGTGGTCAGGTCGAGGGCGACCGTGTACCGGTGGACGTCGATGAGCTGGGCACGGGTCTGCGCTTCGTCGCGCGTCAGTACGGACATGGGGACATGCTGCCCGATGGTCCGCGCGGTG
>NZ_JARJHW010000106.1:0-25134 GCF_040560175.1 Streptomyces panacea | reverse complement strand
GGGAGATGTGTATAAGAGACAGGGGGTGGGGACTTTGGCGGGGGTTTCGGCGGTGGTCATGGGGGTGGCCGTGGCGCTGGTCCTGGCAGTTTCGGCGGCGGTGGCACTCGCGGCCGGATGGGCGGCCGGTTCTGACGCGATTCCCCTTGTCCATCAGGCGAAGAAGGAGCAGCACGCCGACGAAGCAGACCATTGCCGGCCGTGTCGCCCCGCTGGCGAAGGCCACCATCAACGACTTGCTGGACCAGGCCGAGGATCCGCAGAAGATGCTCGACCAGCTCCTCCGCGACTACACGAACAACATCGCGGAGGGGGAGGAGGCGGTCGCCGCCACGATCGGGAATCTGCGCCTGCGGGAGCTGGACCACCAGGAGGATGCGGACGCGGCCCGGGAGCGGGGCGAGAAGGCCCTTGCCGCAAGCAGGAAAGCCGACAAATCACGCTCGGGCGGCCGGAGCGAGGACGGGGACACGTTCGACAGCTTGGCCAAGGTGGCGCTCGGCCGACAGCTCCAGTCGGCGAGCGAGGCGAAGACCGCCGAGCCCACGATCGCGTCCCGGACGGAGGTCGTCGCGAAGCTCAAGGCCGGGCTGGACCAGCTGACGACCAAGCTGACGCAGTCGCGGTCGAAGCGCGACAAGTCGGTGGCCCGGACCAAGTCCGCCCAGGCGCGGAATCAGACGATGGACGCGGTCAAGAACAGCGATGTGCTGGATCCGACGAGCGAACTGGGCCGGTTCGAGGAGAAAGCGCGGCGGGAGGAGGCGGGAGCGACGGGCAAGCAGGAGCTGGCCGACTCGCCGCTGGACGCCCGGTTCGCGCAGTTGGAGAGCCTCGGGGACCCGGCGGAGATCGAGGCACGGCCGACCGCGCTGACGAGCGCCTGACTCCCCTGCCGCTGCCGCCGGGCATGGTGGGCCCGGTCCGACCGACCCGTTCTTGTGGGCCGGCCGACGAGGACGGTCCCGAGTCAGAACATGCTGAGGAGCTGTTCGACGGTGGGCTCCGTCGTCGAGTCCCCGTCGGGCAGGGCGAGTTCGAACCAGACCGTTTTGCCGCGCGGGGTGCGGCGCGATCCCCAGGCCGCGCTGAGCAGCCCGACGAGCTGGAGTCCACGCCCACCCTCGTCGGTGTCGCGCGCCCGTCGCCTGCGCGGCTGTACGAGGCCCGCGTCCCACACCTCGCAGACGAGTGTGCGGTCGCGGAGCAGCCGCAGCCTGATCTCACCCTCGCCGTAGCGCATGGCGTTGGTGACCAGCTCGCTGACAAGCAGTTCGACGGTGTCCACCAGCGGTTCGAGGCCCCAGGAGTGGAGCTGGGCGCGGGCGACCTCACGGGCGCGGCCGACGGAACGTGGCTCGCGCGGCAGTTGCCAGTCCCCGACGGCATCGGCGGGCAGCCCCTGAATGCGGGCCATCAGCAGCGCGATGTCGTCCTCACCGTGCCGGGTGTCGAGCGTGTTGAGTACGTGGTCGCAGACGTCTTCCAGGGGCCGTACGGGATTGGTGAGCGCCCGGCGGAAGGCCGTCAGCCCTTCGTCGATCGGATGGTCACGGGATTCGACGAGACCATCCGTGTAGAGCGCGAGCAGTGCGTCTTCGGCAAGTTCGACCTCGACCTGCTCGAACGGCTCTCCGCCGACTCCGAGGGGCATCCCGGGCGGTACGTCGAGGAGGAGCGCCTCCTCGCCGGGTTCGACGAGCACCGGAGGGGGATGTCCGGCGTTGGCGAAGGTGCAACGGCGGGTGACCGGGTCGTAGACGGCGTAGACGCAGGTCGCGAGATACACCTCGGACAGGTCGGCGTCCCGCGACTTGTGGGCGACACGCGAGGCCTGCTGGGCACCGCTCGGTGTGCCGAGACCGCGGGCGATCTCGTCCAGTGCGGACAGGACCTCGGCGGGTTCCAGGTCGAGCAGCGCCAGGGTGCGTACGGCCGTGCGCAGTTCACCCATGGCGACGGCGGCGCGCAGCCCCCGCCCCATGACGTCACCGACGACCAGCGCGGTCCGGTGGCCGGGCAGTTCGATGACGTCGAACCAGTCGCCGCCGACCTCGGTGGCGGTGTTGCCCGGCAGATAGCGGCAGGCGATGTCCAGCCCTGCGGCCTCGGGGTCGCCCGGTGGGAGCAGACTGCGCTGCAGTATCAGCGCGCGTTCGTGCTCCCTCCGGTAGAGGCGGGCGTTGTCGATACAGACGGCGGCGCGTGCCGCGAGTTCCACGGCGAGGGCGCGGTCCCGTTCCCCGAAGGGCTCGCTGCCCTTGGTCCTGGAGAACTGGGCGAGTCCGACGACGGTGTCGTGCGCGACCATCGGTACGGCGAAGGTGGACTGGATGAGGCTGCCTGGTCCGCCGGGCACCGTCTGGACCCGGGCGGTGCGCAAGGCGTTCGCGCAGGGCGAGTTGAAGGGATACCGGTGGACGGCGCCGGCCGCGGGGGGCTCGACCGCGCCTTCGCCCGTCAGGTCCGCTCCGAGCAGGGGTGCGTCGGCGACGGCGCTGGCGACGGCTACGCGTCGCAGGGTGGCGCTGCCGCCGCCGGACTCGGAGCCGGAGGAGCCGCCGCGTCCGGGCGGGGCCTCGTCCCCGGTGAGCAGCCCCTGGTAGAGGTCGACGGACGCGAGGTCGCAGAAGCCGGGGACGGCGACGTCGAGGAGTTCCTTGGCGGTGGTCTCCAGGTCGAGGGAGTTGCCTATGCGGGCGCTCGCCTCGTTGAGGATCGCGAGGTTGCGGCGGGCGCTCGCGGCCTCACGTGCGGCGATCTGACGGCGTGTGACGTCGCTGCCGAGCCCGGCGACTCCGATGGTGCGGCCGGCTCCACTGAGCACGCGGTACAGGTTGACCGACCAGTGCCGGCGTTCCTTGCCGCCGGGGGCGACGCCGACTATCTGGATGTCGGTGGCGGATTCGCCGGTCTCCAGGACCCGCTTGAGCGAGGCGTTCAACCGATCTGCCTCGGGACGGGAGAGATAGTCGTGGACCGTGCGTCCGCGGTGCTCGTCCGCCGTGCCCCCGAAGACCGAGGCGAAGCGCTGGTTGGCCCGCTGGACGGTGAGGTCCGTACCGAACAGCACGAAGCCAAAGGGAGATTGGCCGAAAATGGCCTGCGACGAGGCGAGTTCCGTCTCGATCTGACGCAGTGCGCGGACGTCCACGACGATGCAGAGCGCGGCCCGTTCGCCGTTCTCGGTCTCACTGGGCATCACATAGACCTCGGCGAGGCCGTGAAGCCCACGTTCGCCGGGCACCTGGAACGGGACGAGCCCGGTCCACTCCTTGCCGTCGAGGATCTCGGCGATCCTGCTGTGCCCTCGCGTACGCAGGTCGGAGGGCACGAACACCTCGACCGGGTCCTTGCCCCTGACCTCCTCGGGAGTGATCCCGAACAGCTCAGCGGCTCGCAGACTCCACTGGTCGACCAGCCCGTCGGGGCCGATCGAGAAGGAAGCGACCCTTATGTAGTCATAGATCGAGCCGGGCGGACTGCTCTGCCACACGACGTCGTCCGCCGTTCCAGGTATCTCGCTCACGCGACCGTCCCCTCCAGCTCACGCACCGGACCGGCCATCCCCGCAGTATTCAGCACTACGGCCCTGACCGGTACGGCGTTCACGATCACAGCACAGTCTCGTTCTTTTTGAGCCGAGACCTACGTGATCGTTGTCCCTCCACACTCCTAACCAGGGAGCGGCAGCTCGAACCACACCGTCTTACCCGTATTCCCCCGGCGTGTACCCCAGCGTCGCGCGGAGCAAGCGACAAGCTGGAGCCCACGGCCCCCTTCGTCATCAGGGCCGGGGGACCGTGCGGTCGGCGGATCGGGGAGCGGATCGGACACCTCCACCAGCAGCGCGGTACCGGTGAGGTCCGCAGGGCCTACGGGAACAACAGCCAGCCTGACACCGATCGGCCCCCGTGTGTACTGCAGGGAATTGGTGACCAGTTCGCTGACCAGCAGGACGGCCGTATCGCGAACGGAGTGGTCGAGACGCCAGACCCCGAGGGCGTCGCGTACCGCGTGGCGTGCGGTTCGTACGGCATCCGGCTCGGCAGGGAAGGTCCACTCGGCGTAGGTGCTCTCCGCCTTGATCAAGCCGACCACTTCCCCAGACTGACAGCAGGCCCATGCCCTTTATAGGGGGGTTGGTCAGCACATACCCGTAATCCGAGAAGAATTATCTTGACGGAGGTTCATGTCAGCTCGCCCGATGCCCTGAGATCGTCGAAGAGAAGCTGGTCGACGGGGGCCACCCGGCCCCGGTCGCCGTAGGAGAGCCAGCGGATCTCCTCGATCTCGTTGCTGGCAGCCGGCGTACCCCGGTAGTCGCCGGAGTAACAACTCATCCGGACGAGGACACCGTCGGGCTGACCGTGGGCCTGGGCCTCGTACGTACCCAGATGGGCCGTCGTGGCCGGAAGGACGGCCACAGCCAGTTCCTCCTCGACCTCGCGCAGCAGGGTCTCCAGATCGGTCTCCGCGCCTTCGCGCTTGCCGCCGGGGATGTAGAAGACATCCTTCCCGCGGGAACGCGCGCAGAGGATCCGGCCCTGCTCCACTCGGACCCACGCGACCGTGTCGATCAAGACCGTTGCAGCTCCGCCGTCACTCATGTGCCGGAGCGTAACCTGGTCGACGGCGTGCACTCCACGAGGGGCACGGTCCTCGGTCGGCGAGCTCAGCGGCTGGTCTGCTGCAAGCGCTCGACCCAGTAGAGCTGCTCGTGCCCCTTGGCGTCGAGGCTGTCGGCCGTCCTCTGGGCCTCGTCCTTGGTGGCGTACCTGCCCACGCGATACCGGTTTCCGTTGTCGTCCTGACGTATGACCAGCCAGGGCAGCACAGCTCCGCTGTCGGTCATCGTGCCCCTCCCACCAACGGCCCGCACCACTCGGACGACCTCCTGGAAACCCCGATCCGCATATGCCCGAGCCTACGCCTGACCTTCACTCAGCGGATGCGCGTTTGTACAAAGAGGTACACATCTGGCCAAGAAGATTCGGAGCCTCCGAGGGCACGCAGATGTGAATACCCGCCATCTCCCCGCGTATGACGTCCTGTTGGGGCCGCACATCGCCACCCCTGGACGGATGAGGCGATGCTTCGGTCAGCCGGTCCTCACCGGACCGTCATCTGACCGGAAGGTGATAGGCGATGCGATAGCGGTCCGCCGGAACGACCATGTCCGCCGTTTCGACCGCGCGGCCGGACGCGTAGTACGTCCGCTCCAGGACCATCACGACATGACCGGGCACTCCGCCGAGCGACAGGAGCTCCTCCGCCAGCCCCGGGCGCGCACCGACCTCCTCCACCACGTTGTCCACCACGACACCGATGGCCGCCATCCGTTCCACGACCCCGCACCCGCCGAGCGGCCCCTCCTCGGGAAGCATCACCGGCGTGCGCCCCGTGACCTCCAGGGGCTCCCAGGAGGTGGAGAGCATCATCGGCTCCCCCGCGTCCCTGAAGACGTAGCGCGTACGCATCGCCGGGTCGCCCGGTTGTATCCCGAGCCGCGTGGCGATCTCCGGCGCCACCTCGTCCCGGTCGCTCCTCGACTCCCACGTACCGCGCACCCCGTCCTCGGTCTGCTCCTGCCGGAAGGGGTTGGCACCGGACGACGGCCGGTAGCCGGAACGGGCGATGCGGCGCGGGACGGGCCGCTCCCGGACGTAGGTGCCCGACCCGGAACGCCCCTCTACGAGCCCTTCCGCCATCAGCACCTTGCGGGCTTCCAGCGCGACTGTGTCCGAGACCCCGTACTCCTCACGGATACGGGCCTGCGACGGCAGCCGGGTGTGCGGCGGCAGAGCGCCATCGACGATCTTCCGCCGAAGATCACTGGCGACACGCAGATAGGCCGGCTGCTCACCGAATGCCACAGGGCCACTCCCAACAGGTTGACAGACAGCAACACCCTGGCAACCGTTGGTTGTTGACCGCAAGCATGGGCCATGGGTTCACCCGAAGTAGTAACGAGGGGTGTACGCAGGCACTTTGCCGCAGATACGGCTCCGCCGACAACGGCTCGACCGACACCGCCCGTTGAACGGTGTCCCTCAGTCCACCCAGTAGGTGTCGTGCTTGATGAAGAACGCCGTGCGCTCCTCGTCCGTCATCCGCCCGACCGTGGAGACCTTCTCGAAGTACTCCTCGCGCGGTGCTCCCGGCGCGAACAGGATGAGCGTGGAGGCGGGCGCGTCCGAGTCGTTGCGAAAACCGTGCAGCCCGCCCGGCGGCACGTACAGGAAGTCGCCCTTCTCCGCGTCGATCCAGCGCTCACCGTCGTACAGCCGGACCACGCCCTCCAGGATGTAGAACGACTCCGAGATCGTCTTGTGGAAATGAGTGCTCGGGCCACCGCCCTTGGGCACCATGTCCATCCGGTAGAGCCCGAACTCCCCGCCGGTCGACACACCGGACGCCACGAAGTGCGTCTCGGCCCCCGACGGCGACCGCACGTCGGCAGGGGTACTCGCGGGCCGGAAAACCGCGTTGACCTCGCCCTTGTCCCCGTGGTGACGGGGCTCCGGATAGGACATGTGCGCACTCCCTCAGGACGACGAACGCGTGACGGACCGGTCACACCGACAGCCATCATGCCCAGCGCGAGCCGGCCGGGCGACAACAGCCGGGCAGCCCACCCAGCCGTTCGCCTCCCGCGCCATCCGTTCGGTTCCGGAAACGCCCGTCAGACGTTGAAGCGGAACTCCACCACAAGGCTGTGACCTGCGGAAATACAGGCACATCCCAGCACCATCCCAGCACGGGATGCGCGACAAAGTACAAGAAGACCGAAGATCGCCAACGCTACCCGGCAACGCCCGCACATGCCTGAAGTCTGCGGAACTTCTACACACGCCACATCAGGCTCGTACCACCGCGCCAAACCTCGCAGAGCAGCACAGCGCTCACGCTCGCTCGCGGTCTCCCCGGACGCCGGCGGCCAGCTCCGACACCTGGCCGCCGCCCAGAATGCAAGTCCAAACCCCGGAGCCGGCGCGAGCGTCCATAGATCCCGTATACCCCCCCCCGGTTTGGCGGGGCATAGTCAGAAGCTTCCGCGCTGTCCCAGGCCAGCCTGCATAGCCCAGCGGATGGAGCAGGCGCCTTCTAAGCGCTTGGCCGCAGGTTCGAGTCCTGTCGGGGGTGCCCCAAACATGGCTGGTCAGGTGCGCGCGGTACTGCGCCGTTCGTTCAGAGCGTTGGATTCCGTGCTCCAGAGAGGGGCAACGTGGATCAGCTCGGCATTCAGCTGGCCGAAGTGAGACGCGCCAGGCCCCCCTTCTCCAGCTCGTGCACCACCAGCTCCTCCATCACGTGTCGCTCCCTGGCGGAGGCGTAGGCGAGGTCGTGAAGGGCAGCAGCACGCCTGGCGAAGTCCCGCCTCACCGCATCGGTCGGCCATGGGATCTTGTAACGGGAAAAGTCCTTGCGCCTCATCGCGCGAGCCTGCTCACCCTGCGTAACGGCCGTCAACTCCCGCCTCCGGTAACGCAGCGAGTGCAACAACCACATCCGATCGACCTCGGACTCCGTGTAAATCGCGAGCGTCCGCCGACCTGGCACTACAGGGGTAGTAGTGAGCACGGTCCGCACCTCCCCGGGACGGGGCGCGATCAAGAGGCTGCCGGACGGGCATACACTCTCCGCTTGCGCCACGGTGCGTGAAGTCACTGCACCCAGATGTACTGTCCTGCAGTTCAGTACTTCGCGGGGAGACACCCACGGCATAGCCGACTGCTCGCTGTCGGGCGCAGACTGTGCCACACCAGCCGTAATCTGACCCACCTCGCCCACTGCGCGCTCGGTATCCGGACCTTGTCCGCACGTTTGCAGCGCCTCGATGAAATGCGCATCCGCTAGTTCCGTCGCGCAATCCACAATCTGGGTGTTCAACGCATTCTTGCGCTCGGCAAGCGAGATCAGCGAAAGCAGTCTCTCCCGCACTGGCTTTGGAGGCACTGGCACGGGAAGTCGGTTGAGTGCCTGCAGGGGCAAGGTCATGTGCTCGGCGTTCGACGAGGACAGCGTGAGATAGCTGTGGCTCTGTGAGGTCTTCAGCCACCATCGAAGCCACAGATCCCATTGTTGGGCGCGGCCCTCTGGTGTCCAGCGGACGACCGCGAGCGACCTGGCGACATTCCATCCTGCGTGCTCCTCCCCTGCTACCGCCGCCTCCCCCACGCGCCCCACGAGGACGACAAGGAGGTCCCTAGGTCTCAGCGTGCTGCGTGGGTGGCGTCTGGCCACGTCGGGAGGCACAAATGTGAACTCCTGGACGTGTACATCTCCTTCGACAATCTCTGTGGCGCGGAGCATAGGGATTCCATCGGATGCCTTCTGCTGTCGCGCAATTCCGTAGGCGGCGTACTCGACCCCTGGGAACTGACGCAACTCAACGACGGGCCACGGAGCGGGGAAATCATCCAGTTCTGTAGTCATGCCTGCTCTCCAGCGCATCACGGACTCGTTGCCTGGCTGCGGCGCTACAGTCCATGCACTCATACAGCTCAGCTTTCCGGTTCCGGTCTCCGTCTCTTGAATGCAGCTGCGCGGTGCTCCCGTTCTGTACGTAGCGTGCGGGAGTCAGGTCGAAGCCCGCATCAGCGATTTCCTCAAGACTCGCCGCACGGCACCATGGAGCGGATTCGGGAGCGCCCTCGTCCTCACAGCGCCGGAGGCCCTGCCACTCACCGAAGATCTGCAGAAGGCGGTCGACCGAGTCCTGGTCGAAAATGCGCCGTGACCCGTCCCTCGCTGTCGGCAGTTTTCCTGCATCCGCGAACAGGACCCGATGGGTGTTCGGCCGCTCCCCTTTGGCGAGCAGCCACAGCGTCATGCTCGTGCTGGTGTGTGGAAAGAGCCATGCCGGCAGAGCCACGACGCCTACAACCAGACCGTTTTCGAGCAACCTGCGACGGATCAGTCCGTCGGTGCTATTGCTGCTGTGGGCTGCTCCGGGGGAGAGCAGGACAACGGCCCGCCCTTGCGGCGTCAGGTCGGCAAGAATGTGCTGGACCCAGGCGAAGTTCGCGTTGCCCGACCGTGGTACCTCCAGGGTCCACCGTCTGTCGTCCTTGAGTTCGCCATGCCCCCAATCTCGCAGGTTCACAGGAGGGTTGGCGACGATCACGTCGGCCGGTTCCGGCGACGTCCCAGCCCGAAGGCTGTCAGCTTCTCCCTTGCCGAGGTCGGCACGGAATCCGTGCAGGGCAAGGTTGACGGCCGCGGCATAGCGTGCCGTCGGATTGAGATCCGCTCCGGACAAGCGCACCTCGCCGCCTTGGGTGCGAGCCCGGTAGGCGGCGGCTCGCAGTAGTCGCCCGCTTCCGCACACCGGATCCCGAACCACCTCGCCTCCTCGGGGAGCGGCCAGTCCTGCGAAGAGGTACGCCAGATCATTCGGCGTGAAGTAGTCACCGCCGCGCGAATAGCGCGTCGAGTACATGTCGAGCAACACATCGAAGAGCCCCACGTCGGGCTCCAGCCGCCGAACCTCCACGATCAGCTCGTGGAGAGCCGGATCGATGAGCTCGAAGGGACGGCTCACGCCTTCGTCGCGGCACGCGGGCAGGTTGTAAGTACGAGCGACGGGCGTACGCGGCCAGATCGCATTCAGCATCGCACCCGCGGACCCCGAGCCGGGTCGCCACGGGCGCCCCGGCTCCACTGCTGCTCCATGGCTGGACCAGCAGTGGAGGTAGACCACTTGAAAGGCGAGTCGGTACGTCGTCTCGGCATCAGTCGTGCTGCGCAGCTTCCCAACGGCCAGTAGCACTCGCCGGTACTTCAGGCGCTCCCCTCGCTCCTTCGGGATCACGACGACATCAGCCACGTAACAGTGGCCAGTCCGATGAGCATGGCGACTCCACAGGCACCACCGCCGTACTTGACAGCTGTGACAATCTTCCCCGCGCCCGCAAACTCGAGAATGCCTGCCACGAGCCCCACCACCACAGACGCCAGGACGACCACCATCAACAGCAGCGCTCTCTGCGACATGCCCTAACTCCCCCAGACTGCTCTACCGTTCTGCGGACCGTTCCGCGGACTCGAAAGTAGCGGCCGGGAGCTCTCCGCGTCGCGCAGCACTGGAATTTGCTTTTGAGCAAGGGGAGCGGACACGTCCGATGCCGGTCTCAACACGGGGCATCCAACTGGGCAGAGAACCGCCGCGCCAAGCAAGCGCTGTGCTGGGGCAAGGAGCCATACGGACGAGGGCTATGCGTCGGCGGCCGAGCCGTCCTGGGACCACCGGTCAGCGAAGTGCTCCATCTGACGGATCACCAGCTTGATCGCGTCCTCCGACTGCTCCGGCGGGTAGCCGTGGCGAGCCAGGAGGCGCTTGATGGTGGCCCGGAGTTTGGCGCGGACGGGTTCGCGGGCGATCCAGTCCTTCTTGAGGTTCTTGCGGACCTGGACGACGAGATCCCGGGCGATACCAGAGAGGATCTCGTCGCTCATGAGGTCGCGAGCGCTGCCGAGGTCGGCGACCGCGTCGTAGAAGGCGAGTTCGTCATCACCCAGCGGCGGGGTGAACTTCTCGCCACGCCGGGCGTCCTCGGCGACTGTCCTGGCCAGTTCCACCAGCTGGGCGATGATCTCGGCACTGGTGAGCTGCTGCCGCATGTAGCGGGCCATCAGATCCTGGAGGCGTTCCGAGAACGCGGTCTGGCGGACGATGTTGTGCCGGGTCTGCTCTCGCATCTTCTGCTCAACCAGGCGGCGCAGGGCTTCGGCGGCCAGGTGCGGGGTTTCGCTGTTCTGCAGGCGGCCGACGAGTGCGTCGTTGAGGTGGGTGAGGTCGGCCTTGTCCAGTCCGGCCTCGGAGAAGAGATCAGTGACGCCGCCGGTCTCCACGACGGCTGAGGTGAGCTGCGAGAGGTAGAGGGCGACGTCGCGGGCTACAGGCAGACCCTGGGCCTCACGGTCCATGGCATCGAGTTTCGCCATGTACGTACGGACCTCGACGAGGAACTGGATGTCGCGCTTCCAGTACGGCTGGTCAGTGAACCGGGAGGAGATGTCGGCGGAGGAACCGGCCAGGGCGAAGAATCGTTCCAGGCGGTAGCCGTGTTCACGGAAGCGGCGGCTGAGGGTTTGGTTCGGGTCGTCGAGCTGGTCGGGGTTGTTGCCCGGGGTGGCGGGGCTTCGGAGGTACTCGGCCGTGGTGTAGGCCGCCTTGATGAATGCCTTCGGGTCGGGGCGGGAGAGGCGTTCGCGCCAGTTCCAGCCGAGGAGCATCTGATCGAGGATGTCGTACTCGTTGCGTAGTTCGTCCAGGGCGCGGTCGATGTCCTGGCCGAGAGTCTGGTCCGCTTGGTCGTCGGCAGAGTACTCAGCGATGGCCTTCTGGAGATTCTCGGTGAGCGGCGCGTAGCCGACGAGGAGGCCGTCCTCCTTCTTGCGGAAGCGGCGGTTGACGCGGGCGAGGGCCTGCATCAGGCCGGCGCCGCGCAGCGGCCGGTCCAGGTACATAGTGTGGATGGCCGGCGCGTCGAAGCCGGTCAGGAGCATGTTGTTGACGACGAGGAGCTGGAGTTCGTCCTCGGGGTCCTTGGCACGGTTGATGACGGCCTTGCGCTGGGAGTCGCGCAGGGCGTGGGCGCGTAGCTCCTTGTTGTCCTTGCGGGAGTCCGAGGAGTAGACGATCTTCATGGCGCCGGTGGTGGGGTCGTCCGTGTGCCAGTCGGGGCGCAGTTCACGCAGGGCGTCGTAGACGAGGACGCAAATCTCGCGGGTGGCGCAGACGAGCATCGCCTTACCGGGGGCTCCGCCGGGTGCGTCGTCGGCGTCCGCGACGAACGGCAGCATCGCCGCGCGGCGCGCTTCCCAGTGCTCGACCAGGTCCTGGGTCAGGTCGCGTATCCGGGCGGGGGCGCCGTACATGGCGTTCATGGTGGCGACGGCCTGCTCGACGCGGGTGCGCTCGGTGTCGTCCAGGCCGTCGGTGATGCGGTCGGCCTCGGTGTCGATGGTGGTGGGGTCGACGTCGTGGTCGAGGACGAGCTGGACGACGCGGCTCTCGTGGTACACCTTCACGGTCGCGCCGTCGTCGGCGGCCCGCTTGAGGTCGTAGGTGTCGATGTAGTCGCCGAAGACCTCGCGGGTGTTGCGGTCGGCCTCGGAGATCGGGGTGCCAGTGAAGGCGAGCAGCGTGGCGTGCGGGAGCGCGTCGCGCAGGTGGCGGGCGTAGCCGTCGAGGTGGTCGTAGTGGCTGCGGTGGGCCTCGTCGACCACGACGACGATGTTGCGCCGCTCGGAGAGGAGCGGGTGGTCGGTCCCGGATTCCTTCTCCTGCTTGGTACGGCCGAACTTCTGCAGGGTGGTGAAGAGGATGCCGCCGGTGCGCTTGGCGGCGAGCTCTTCTCGGAGTTCGGAGCGGTTGAGGAACTGGTGGGGCTGTTCCGGGAGGACCTCGCTCTCCTTGAACGTGTCGAAGAGCTGGTCGTCGAGGTCGGTGCGGTCGGTGACGACCACCACGGTGGGGTTGTGCAGGGCGGGGTCGCGCATGACGAGGTTGGTGGTCAGCACCATCTCCTCGGACTTGCCCGAGCCCTGCGTGTGCCAGACCACACCGGCCTTGCCGTCGGTCGCGGCGGCGCGGCGTACGGCGTCGGCGGCGCGGGTGACCGCGAAGTACTGGTGGGGCTTCGCGATGCGCTTCATGCGCTTGGCTGGCACGAAGTTGATGAAGGACCGGACCAGGGCGAGGAAACGGGGCTGGGTGAACAGGCCGTGCAGGGCGAGGTCCTGGCCAGTCGGGATGTCGACATCAGCGTGGACGGCGGCAGCGTCCACGGTGTCCACGCGGGCGCCGAACTCGTCGGTGTTCCACAGGGCGAAGTGCTCGTACGGGGTGAAGGGAGTGCCGTATTTGGCGGTGATCCCGTCGGAGAGCAGCACGACCGCGTTGTAGCGGAAGGCGGTCGGGAACTCCTCGACGTAGTGCCGGATCTGGGTGTGCGCGGCGGCGAGGGTGGCGTTCGGGTCGCCGGCCCGCTTGAGCTCGATGACGGCGAGTGGGAGGCCGTTGACGTACAGGACGAGGTCGAAGCGGCGGTTGCGCTCGCCGTTGATCACGGTCACCTGACGGACGGCGCGGTACGTGTTCGCGTCCGCGTTCTCCAGGTCGACGATCCGGACGGTCGGTGTGTGCTCGGCGCCGAGTGCGTCGGTGTACGTGACGGAGTGGACGCCGTCGGTCAGGTAGCCGTGCGCGGTCCGGTTCTCCTCGTACGTGTCCTGGGAGGCCGGGGTCGCGGCGGTCGCGAGGGCCTCACGGACCGCCTCCAGGGGGAGGGCGGGGTTGAGCCGCTCGATGGCATCGCAGAGATCGGAGTAGAGGATCAGGTCGTCCCAGGAACGGCGGTGACCGGAGCCGGGGGCGAGCTCGTTGCCCTCGGCCTTCGGCCAGTCGAACTCCAGGAGCTCTTCGAGGGCGAGTAGCTCCCAGTCGAGTTCGAGGGGGCGGAAGTTGCCGGGGGTCGGAGTGCCGGGAGTGGGGGTGTCGCTGCTGCCATTGTCGTTCCCGTGCGTGGTCATACGTGGTCCTCGACAATCTTCTCGGCATCCTTGACGCGGAGGCGGCCGGACATGAGCTGGGGGAGGAGGGTATCTCGGAGCACAGAAAGAGTCTCAGATTCCTTCTCGGAAGCGTCGGCACGCTTCAGCAGCGGACGCATTTTCGCAGTAACACGGTCAACTAGATCTTCGCCGGGCGGGACGAATTCATACGAGGGAACCGCCTTTACACTCAGGTGGAGAACCGTGGTTCCGTTACTGAACCCCAGGGCGTGGTTTCGAAAATCTTCCCTGCTCAGCAAAGCCAGAAGATACTCGTTCGTGAGAAGTCGAGAAGGCCGCACAATCGCAAGGTCTAGACTCGCGACGTGAACTTCAGGGCCAACCTCTGGAACGCGAACAGGCCGAGCAAGAACCTCCGCCTTCTGCGTGAGGTCCGTATGGGCAACCACCACTTCCCCGCTCCCCAGGCGTTGCTGCGGTTTGAAATCTCCGGCAAACCGCTTGAGTCCCGAAGGTCGATACGAGCCGTCTCGCCCAATGCTCTTGAGCGATACGAGCCACTGAGCGCCGTGCCCAACATCTGCACTCTTATACGAGTTTCCCTTCACTAGCGACACATAAGCACCGAGAGAGGCCGATTCGCCACGGATCTGTGAAATCTGCCGCTTTCCAATACTCACAGCCAAGCTTCTTGCAACTGTCGCAATGCGCTCATTGACGGCGATCTTGTCGTCCAGCGCCCCCAAAATCGAAGAAATAGCCTCCTGCTCCCTCACCGCAGGAACCGGAACTGCCATACCGCGCACAGTAGGCAAGTTGATTCGTGGGGCTCCAGACCCTTCGCGCATTCCAGAAATGAAGTCCCGGACGAATCTCGAATTGAGCCAATACTTCAAGAACCGAAAGTTTAGGAGGTCCTGGTCCGGCCGGATTAGTACCATCCTCTGCCCCATGCAAATCTCGACATCCTCAGGGATCTCCGCCGCGATGCCGTGGTAACTCCCCTCGCGACTGTACAGCAAATCACCATGCGCGGGGATCGCCCGACGCACTCTATCCAGATAGGTAGTACGCGAGACTTGAGCCATTCCGTTAAGCGATAGCGCCCCATCAGGAAAATCCTGGGTGCGCGCGAGGTATGGACCGTCATCGGTCAGATCCGGAGTTGAATGCGGACAATCATAGATTCCCTCGCAAAGAACATTTAGCGACTTCCAGTCCCAACCAGCTGGAACGCGGGGAAAGTCAAGCGGCACACGTACACCATTCACGGAAATCTCGTCATTCACCGCTGAGAGCTCCCAGCTGCTCGCGTACTTTGCTAGCCAGTTCATCAGACTTATCGAAGAGTTCGTACAGCTCTTCGGTCAGCCGCGAGATCTTCTCTGCAACCGCCTCGGCATCCTCTTCCTCCGCCTCGGTCGTCCCGACGTACCTCCCAGGCGTCAGCGCGTAACCGTGCTCCTGGACCGTCTTCAGGTTCGCGCTCGCGCAGAACCCCGGCACGTCCTCGTACACCTCCCCCGCGTCCTTCGCGCTCGTTGTCCCGCGCCACGCGTGGTACGTCCTCGCGATCTTCGCGAGGTCGGCCTCCGTCAGCACCCGCTCAGTACGGTCAACCATCTCGCCCATGTCCCGGGCATCGATGAACAGAATCTCGCCCCGGCGATCCGCAGCCGCGACCTTCTGCCCCTTCACACCCCCAGGCGACTTGTCCTTCGCCAGGAACCAGAGACAAGCCGGGATCGCCGTCGTCCGGAACAGCTGCGCCGGCAGCGCGACCATGCACGCCACCATGTCCCCGTCCACCAGCGCCTGCCGGATCTCCCCCTCCCCGCTCTGCTGGCTGCTCATCGAGCCATTGGCGAGGACGACGCCCGCTGTTCCCCGCTCCCCCAGCTTGCTGATCATGTGCTGGAGCCAGGCGTAGTTGGCGTTGCCCTTCGGCGGGACGCCGTACTTCCACCGCGAATCCGACTCGTTGCGCGCCCAGTCCTTGATGTTGAAGGGTGGGTTGGCCATGACGTAGTCGGCCTTGAGGTCCGAGTGCTTGTCGTCGGCGAAAGTGTCGCCCCAGCGGGCGGCGAGGTTGCCGTCGATGCCGTGGATGGCGAGGTTCATCTTGGCCAGGCGCCAGGTGCGTTCGTTGAGCTCCTGGCCGTAGACGGAGATGTCAGCCTTGTGGCCGCGGCCACGGTGGGCCTCGATGAACTTGGCGGCCTGGACGAACATGCCGCCCGAGCCGCAGGCCGGGTCGTACACGCGGCCCTCGTACGGCTCCAGGACCTCCACCAGCAGGCGGACGACACTGCTCGGGGTGTAGAACTCGCCGCCCCGCTTGCCCTCCGCCCGCGCGAAGTTGCCGAGGAAGTACTCGTAGACCTCACCGAGGACATCCTGGGCAGGCTTGTCGTCGCTGCCGCCGAAGCGGGCGTCGGTGATGAGATCGACGAGTTCGGCCAGACGCTTCTTGTCGACGTTGTCCTTGTTGAAGATCTTGGGGAGGACGCCGGTCAGTGAAGGGTTGGCCTTCATGATGGCGTCCATCGCCTGGTCGAGGACCTCGCCGACGTTGCCGCTCTTGGCGTTGGCAGAGATCGAGGACCAGCGGGCGCCCTCGGGGACCCAGAAGACGTGATGCCCGGTGTACTCGTCCTGGTCCTCCAGGAACTCCTCCAGACGGTCTTCCGCGATGCCCTCCTCCGCAAGCTCCTTGGCGAGCTGCTCGCGGCGCTCCTCGAAGGCGTCGGAGACGTACTTGAGGAAGATCAGTCCGAGGACGAATTCCTTGTACTGGTTGGCGTCCATGGAGCCGCGCAGCTTGTCGGCGGCCTTCCAGAGGATGGCCTGAATCTCCTTGGGCGTTGAGGCGGTGAACAACTCCGCCTGGTCGGCGGGCTTCTTCTTCCGGGGAGGCATGGGCGCTCGGGTCTCCTTCAAGAGTCGGACGAGAGATCAGACGAGAGGGGGTTCGGTGAGGGTCAGCGTGCCGTCGACGAGGCCGGCGGCGGTCAGGGAAGTCAGGTCGTCGAGGGCCGCCGCGTGCTGGCGCAGCAGGGCCGTACGGCGGGCGATGTCTGCCAGGAGCGCGTCGTACCGCTCGGCCTCGTCGCCGGGGAGGTCGGGGATGAGGAGGTCCTCTATGCGGCGGGCGGAGCGGACCGCGCCACTCACCCGCCGGTGTTCGGCCGCCGCCGAGCGCAGGAGCGCTGCCAGGACACGGGGCCGTACGGGATGCTCAGCGTCGGCTCGTACGCGCAGGACGCGAGCAGGGAAGGCGACCACGGACAGGCCCTCGTCGTCGACGTACGCGCCGAAGCTCGGGGTGGCGGTGACGACGATGTCGCCGGGTTCGGTGAAGTAGGCGTGCTCGTAGGTGTTGAGCAGTACGGCGCGGTCTATGCGGTGACTGTCGACTGGCGCGCTGCCCGTGATCTCGGCCGCGGTGAGGACGGTGTAGTGGCCCTTGCCTCCGGTGAGGAGGTGTTCGGCGGCGATGCGGTGGCCAGGCAGTCGGCGCAGGCGGCGGTCCTTGAGCAGGCGGGCCACGGTAGTACGGCGGGCCGGCTGGTCGTCGGGGCGCAGGACGGCGTTGGCGCGGATCGTTGGCGCCTGGTCGAGTGCCCTACGGGTGGCGTCGATCAGCTGCTGGAGGCGGAGTTCGGTCTCGGAGATGCGGGCCGGGCGTTCGACGACGGTGTGGGTGTAGCGGTCGGCGTGCGAGCGGTGCTGCGGGGTGAACGCAGTGCCCGGTGCGCCGGTCAGGGCGGTGGCCGGGACGATGACGGCGTTGCGCGGTTCGTGACGGCCGTCCGACCGCCAGCCGGCGTCACGGAAGATGTCGATGTCCTCGGCCAGCGTGTCCAGGGCCTGCGCGGTAAGGGTGCGTGAGGAGAGGTCGGCGAGGAGGACCTGGCCGGTGCGCTGTGCTTCGGGGGTGCGGTGCAGGACCCAGACCGCGGTGCGGTGGGCCGGGCGGAAAGGGAGTACGCCTTCGGGGAGGCTGATCGCGGCCTTTAGGAGGTGTTGTTCCAGGAAGCCCCGGCGCAGGCGGTCTGCTTCCCCGCGTGCGGGCAGGGGGCGGACGAGCGCATCGGCGGGGCCCAGGACGATGGCCGTGCAGTCCTCGGCGATGAGGTCGGTGAGGTCCTCCAGGTTCTGCAGGACGGCGAGCGAGCTGCGGGTCTCGGCCGCCTCGTAGGGGAGGGCACAAACGACGACGTGCGGGTCTCCCCAGTCGTCCGTGGCCAGTTCCTCGCCGTCCACGAGGTCCATCTCGTACTCCTGGACGCCTTGGGCCATGAGGCGGCGGCGGGCGAGCCGGGCTAGGTCCGGCATCGGATCCGCGGAGAGGAAGAAGGGCATGCCCTCGGCGTCGGACACTGCTTCGCGCAGGGCGACCAGCAGATCTCCGCTCCTGGGGTACAGGACGGCGGCCGTCGCCCCTTGCTCGCGCTCGTTCAGACGCGCGATGCCGGACAGGTGGGCCATCGCCCGACTCACCAGCGGAACCGGTTCGTCGGCGGCGAGGTCGTCGCAGCCCAGGCGGCGGCGCGCGTCCATGACCCCTTCGAGCGCGTCGGCCGGGGTGTAGGCGGCCTCGGTGAGGTGGTCGGCGAGTACAGCGAGCAGAGGGCCCTGACGTTCAGCGTCCGGCAGGTCGCGCAGTTCTTTGTGGAGGTAGGTGTCCTCGAAGTCGGTCTCCGAGGCGCGCTCCAGGATCGTGCGCCACGGCAGCTCGGAGAGCGGTTCGTCGAGGAGCTGGCGCAGGCAGAGCAGCGCGGTCACCGTGTCGACCAGCGTGCGGGCAGGGATCGTGCGCCGCCAGGCGGACAGGGTGTGCAGCACCCACTCCGCCTGAATCTGGTCGGAGCCAGCATTGCCGCGGCCGGTGGACAGCAGCCATTCGGCGACTGCGCCGCCGTCGAAGAGCGGGCTGACTCCCTCGTATGCGACGGGCTCAGGGAAGTCCGCGTGCCGGCGCACCCAGGTGGTAACAACGGGCCGTTGGACCTGGGCCAAGTTCCCGATTTCGGCGTAACTGATCCGCCAGGAGGTCTCCTCCGGCAGGATGGGAGCGGTTGCCTCACGTGTGCCGGCCATGCGGTTCCGCTCCTTCGTGACGACTGCCTCGTGCTCTCGGTCGAGAACGTTTCTCCCAGTGCACCTCACACGCTACAGCCGCCCGAGCTCTCAGCTTCGCCAGCAGTTGATAACCAGGGTTATCAGGTTCTCGAACAATTTCACCTCTGATCTTCTGGCACCTTCGTCACCATCACCCCGGCACCACCCACCGGGACGCCGGCCCCATACGAGTCTGATCGCACCGGCGTCCTCATCGCCGCACCTCTGCTCCCTTGCACGGCACTCACCCCTGTCCGCCTCGACACCACCCGTCCCGTAAGGCCCCTCGTGTTACCGAACCGCACCGCAACCTCGCCCCAGGAGACCTCTGTGTCCAGCACCGCGTCGAAGCGCACCCTGTACCGCCTGACCCACGTCAAGGCGATCCCTGAGTCGATGCTCGAAGCCCTCGACGTCGACGCCCTCGACACCTTGGACGCTGTCGTGCGCGACGTCAGCGATCACACGGGAGTTCCCGCCCTCGCGGTGTCCTTCGCCGTAGCGAAGGAGGAAGCCGCCTGGGGCAAGGATGTCCTCCGGCTCGCCGGCGAATCGGACTTGCTGCAGAGCGAGCAGCGCACCGGCGCACTGCTCGTGCTCGCCGTCGACGACGTGGTGTACGCGATCGGCTTCGACCAGGGCTACCGGCTTCTCCCCACCCAGCTCAAGGACGCGCACTTCGGTCTGTCCTTCGGCATCCGCGCCATCAACCCGCGTCAGGTGCGGGACTTCACCGCCAGCGTCCTCGGCCAGGCGCGCATCGACAGTTCCCTGATCCCTGCCGGCGCCTCCGTACCGGCACTCGGACTCCGGGACCACGGGCGGATCATCCGCCACCTCGGCGGCTACCTCGACGAAGTCGACCTCACCGCAGGGAGCGGCACCAGGAACGGGGCCATGACCGCGGAGGGCGGCATCGGTCTCCGTATCAAACTCGGCACCACCCCCGCCACACTGATCAAGGACATCCGCGCCATCGCCGCGATCTGCGAGCACGTCGTTCCCCACCCCGACCTGGCCTTCGTCGAGCACATCACCGCGATCAAGGACCCTTCCCTCATCGACGCGCTCGACGCGGAACTGGACGCCACGCTCGGCCGTCCCGCAGACGGCCGGGTCGTCAGCGCTGTCCCCTTCTCCCAGAGCGCCGACCTGTCCCGGTCCACCGCCTGCACCATCAAGATCGGATCCTGCCCGCCCCACCTCCAGGACGAGTTCAGTCTCGACTACGTCCTGGAGCGGGCCCGCGTGATCAAGGCAGGCACACGCGTCAAGGCCCTCCGACAGGGCGCCGTCGAACTGTTCCGCGACACGCTCGCCGCGCGGACCGCACTCGCCCCTCGCACCGCTTCCCTCGAAGCCCTGTCCAAGGAATCCGCCATGAAGTGGATCGAGGCCACCTTCTCCCTCGACTCCCGCACGTTCTGCCTGCTCGACGATGAGTGGTACGAGCTCGGGGCGGGCTACCTGCGCAACGTCAGCGAGACCGTGGCCCCGTTGTTCCCCGACGCGCCCTCCGTCGACCTCCCCCGCTGGCCGCTCGTCGAGAAGCTGAACAGGAAGGGTATCCGCGTGATGCGTCCCGTAGACGAAGGCGACTACAACAAGCTGGCCGCCCAGGCCCGCCGCGGCTGGGTCTGCCTGGACAAGAAGAATGTCCACAACCCCTTTCGGGCGAGCAACTCCGTCGAGATCTGCGACCTGTTCACCGAGGACGACACTCTTGTCCTCGTGAAGCCCGCGCACTCCTCTAGCCCGCTGAGTCACCTGTTCAGCCAGGCGCGCGTCTCCGTTGAGCTCCTCTTCGAGAACGCGGCCGTACGCGCGGAGTTCGCCCGGTCCGTACACGTCAACAGCGATCCGGCCCGCAGCATCCCCGAGGACTTCACCCCGCGCCGCGTCGTCTTCGCGATCCTTCTGAAGGACGGAGCCAAGCTCACGCCGGACTCCCTCTTCCCGTTCTCCGCCATCACCCTGGCCCAGACCGCGAAGGCTCTCGCCGCTCGCGGCGTGACCATCGAAGTCATCGGCATCGAAAGCGAGTCGGCCCAGTCCGCCATGCGCGACGAGGCTGCGTAGCCGCCCGGGACTCTCGCCGTAAACACGCCCTCTATATCTCTCATCCGAACGAGGAGTCCTTTCAACAACCCAGAATTCCCGCAAGGGCAGCGGGCATCGTCTCCGGGGGCGGGGCACCCAGGGAACGGCGGGAGGCTACATGGAACAGGCCCTCAACAAGCGGCAGCAGGCCGTGCTCGACTGGGTGGGCCAGGGGTGTCCCGACGGAGTCTGGCCGGACAGCACGTACAAGACCAGCGGACAAGCCCTGCAGAACCGAGGGCTCATCAAGGTCACCAAACGTCGCCGGCATCGGAGCGCTCACCTCACCGAGAAGGGGCGGCAGCATCTCATCGAACGCGGCATCCACCCCGTGGAGCAGAGCACCCGACCGCCGGAGCGCCCCGCCCGAAAACCGGCACCGCCGCGCCCCCGAGCCGTGCCGAAGGCCCTTGCGAACTACGCGGACCAGCTACTCGATGAACTGGCCGTTGCGAACGACGGCTGTCTCATCAAGCCCATCGAATCCGGCCCGCAGGCGGTGAATTGGGCGTCGCGGGTCAACGCCGCCCGCAAGTCCGGCAAGATCCCCCACACGCAGGAACTCCACGGATACCGCACCCGCTGTGGCTACGAGGTCAAGCTGGTCGACATCCCTGCCTGGCGACTCGCGGAACTCACCCCGCTCCCTGTGCCAGCCAGACTCACCAAACCCCATGCCGTCGTGGCCGCCCTCCAAACGCAGCCGCAGCCCATGGGCCTGACCAAACCCCTCCAGGGCCGAGCCCTGCGCATCATCCAAACCCTCATCGCCGCCACCACAGCCCAAGGCCACAAGGCATCGCTCGGAACCACACAAGGCGCGCCCCCGCCCCATCGGCGCCGCAAGGCACCACCGCACTTCTCCATCACCGCCCAAGGCGAAAGTGTCGGATTCCTCGTCCTCCAAGAACAGGACCGCAGCGAACACGTCCCCACAGACAAGGAACTGGCCGACGCCAAGAAGTACTCATGGATGCGCATCCCCCGCTTCGACTACACCTCCTCCAGCCGGCTGCGTTTCATACTCCGCGGCGGCAGCCCGCACCGTGCAAGCGAATGGGCAGATCTCCCCGACCGGCCTCTGGAAGAACAACTCGCCGAGATCGTGCAGGAGGTCAGCCTCCGTGGCGAAGCCGCGGAGCGCAAACGCCTCGCGGACCAGAAAGCCAGAGAGGTAGAGCGAAAGCGCTGGGAAGCCGCCATGCAGGAAGCCCACGCCGCCTACGCCCACGCCTACCGCGTCAAATACCTCGGAGAACAGGCAGACACCTGGTACCAGGCCAGCCGCCTGACTGAATACGTCGCAGCAGTAGGCGTCCATGCCACATCACTTCCGCCCGGGCAGAAGCGGACCGAGGTCGAGGCGTGGCTCGCGTTCGCGGACGCGCACCTCCGAAACCTCACCGAATCGGCCTCAGCGCCGAAACTGCCCACGCCACCGAAACCCAGCGGCGACGACCTCAAGCCCTTCCTCGGTCACTGGAGCCCCTACGGACCCCGCTCCTACTGAGCCGGACCAAGGGAAATCACACCGCCACGAGCCGGACCCGCTCGCCGCACAACTTGGCCATGTCGTCAATATCGGAAGTCAGCATGACCACGGGGCGGTGCTGTCGCAGCGCGGCCTCGGCAACGGCCGCATCGATCGCGTACTTGTGTCCGTGCAACCCGGCATTCATCAGCAACTTCGAGGCAGCCCTCGCCTCTTCGTCACCGACCGGGACGACCCGCAGCCCGGAAAGCACCCAGTTCAGGCGGGACTTGTTCGTACGCGCGTGGACGGCCTCGATGATGGTGAGCGCACTGATCACGACCTCCATACCGCGCGACCGCGCCTCAGCGATCAGGGCCACCACCTGCTCTTCGTCAGCGAGCAGCTTCGAGAGTCCCTCGCTGTCGAGGACCAGCGTCCCCTCGTGACTCAGCCTGCGGCGGGCCACTCGGCCTCCTCGGCGAACACCTCGTCGAAGACCTGCCGCGCCCGCTGACGAACCGGCTCGGAGACCGACCCCTTGCGGCTCTCGTAGTCCGCCAGGTACTCGTCCAGGACCTGCCCGCGCAGCTCACGCTCGACCGCCTCGGCGATGAACGCGGAGAACTCCCGCTTGCCCACCCGAGCCCGAATCGCCTCCGCGGTCCCCTCAGCCAGCGACAAGCTCACCCGCGTCGCCGGCCCTTCCCCGATGCTGTACGTCGTCTCAGCCATAACTCGATTGTGTCAAACGAGTAGGAAAAGTGCCACGCCCGCACTACCTTCACACTCGGCCAGCGCCGCTCGCGCCAATCCCAGCACGGGCACCCCCCATCCCATCCCAGCACGATCCCAGCACGGTAAGGATGATCAGGGGTGATGACAGGTGACGAGGGGTGAGCTATCCCAGCACCATCCCAGCACGGGAAAAAACTAAGGGCCCGACCCAGAAGAGTCGGACCCCATCTGACCTGCATGTTTGCCAGATCAGTGACGTGGTGATATGTCAGCCGCTACACGTTGAAGCGGAACTCCACCACGTCGCCGTCCTGCATCACGTAGTCCTTGCCCTCCATGCGGGCCTTGCCCTTGGCGCGGGACTCGGCGACCGAGCCCGCCTCCACCAGGTCGGCGAAGGAGATGACCTCCGCCTTGATGAAGCCCTTCTGGAAGTCGGTGTGGATCACGCCGGCCGCCTCGGGGGCCGTGGCGCCCTGTTTGATCGTCCAGGCGCGGGTCTCCTTCGGGCCTGCCGTGAGGTAGGTCTGAAGGCCCAGGGTCGCGAAGCCGACGCGGCCGAGGGTGGCCAGGCCGGGCTCGTCCTGGCCCATGGACTGGAGCAGTTCCAGTGCCTCGTCGTCGTCCAGTTCGATCAGTTCGGACTCGATCTTGGCGTTCAGGAAGATCGCCTCGGCCGGGGCGACGAGGGCGCGCTGTTCGTTCTTGAAGTCCTCGTCGACCAGTTCGTCCTCGTCGACGTTGAAGACGTACAGGAAGGGCTTGACGGTGAGCAGGTGCAGCTCGTGGAGGAGCCTGCCCTTCTCCGTGCCCGCCGAGATGCCCGCGGCGAAGAGGGTCGTACCGGCTTCGAGGATCTTCTGGGCCTCCTCGACCGCCGCCAGGACGGCGACCTTCTCCTTCTGGAGGCGGGACTCCTTCGTCAGCCGCGGGACGGCCTTCTCGACCGACTGGAGGTCGGCGAGGATCAGCTCCGTGTTGATCGTCTCGATGTCGTCCTTCGGCGAGACCTTGCCGTCGACGTGCACGACGTTCTCGTCCTTGAACGCCCTGATGACCTGGCAGATCGCGTCGGACTCACGGATGTTCGCGAGGAACTTGTTGCCCAGGCCCTCGCCCTCCGACGCGCCGCGCACGATGCCCGCGATGTCGACGAAGTCGACCGTCGCGGGGATGATCTTCTGCGAGTCGAAGATCTTGGCGAGGACGGCCAGGCGCGGGTCGGGGACGCCGACGACGCCGACGTTGGGCTCGATCGTGGCGAACGGGTAGTTGGCCGCCAGCACGTCGTTCTTGGTCAGGGCGTTGAACAGGGTCGACTTGCCGACATTCGGCAGACCGACGATTCCGATCGTGAGCGACACGTTGGCGACTTCCTGAAGTGAGGACTGGCTGAGCCTGAGCGGCCCGGATGCGGGCCGATCCCCCAGTTTACGGGCGGGCCGTCCCCGCGGCCGACGGCAGTCGGTACGGCAGATGGCGGCACCCCTCGGCGCGACACGCCCAGCGTCCGTCGAACGCAACGCCAAGGTCGCCCAAAGGGCGTGTCCATCGCCTGAATCCGACGCCCACGCGACCTAGGTTGTTCCGGTGGAGCAGCACAGGACACGTCCCCCCCAGCGCCGGCCGCGGTCGGCGCAGAGCCCTCTCCGTCCGCAGGGCGCCGTCGCCGAGGCCGTCTACCGGGTCCCCGCGCCGACCGCGCGCAGGGTGCCACCCGTCGTGCTCACCTTGCGCAGACTCCCGAATCCCCGGCTGACCGGACTGGGCGCCGGTCTCTTCGCCGCCGCCACGATGTTCGTCGTCGGATGCCTGGACGAATTGCTGTTCGACGGTGAGCCCCTGGTCTACGGGGTGCTGTTCCTGCCGGTCAGCGCTTTGACCGCGCTCTGGGTGCGGACCGCGGATCTGGTGACCGCCCCGATCAGCGTGCCGATCGCCTTCGCCTTCGGCACCCTCCCGATCTCCGGCGGGACGGCCGGCTTCGGCGGGCAGACGATGGCCGTCGTCACCGCGCTCGCCGTGCAGGCGGGCTGGTTGTACGGCGGCACGCTCGTCGCCGGGGTCATCGCCTCCGTACGGAAGGTCCGCCAGATGGGCCGTCGGCAGCGCGCACGCGACGCGGCCACGCGCGGGGGCGGCGCGGGCCCGGGAGCCGGGGCGAAAGCTGTCTCTTA
>NZ_JARJHW010000105.1:0-25367 GCF_040560175.1 Streptomyces panacea | reverse complement strand
CCCCGCTCCCTGATCCAGCCTGATCCAAACGACAGACCCTAGGCACGGCGGCCGTCGGTCCTCGATCGCCGGGCAGGCCAACACCCGAGCGCCCCTTACCCGTTAGGACTGTAGGGATACGGTCCACGACGGGAAGCGCCATGATCGAGACAACGACTCTGGTGGACCAGAACTGCCACGGCGTGCTCCGTACGGAGCTGGGCCTCGCCACCTTCGAGGCCCAGCTCGGCAGGGCGGCGGGCCCGCCCGCCGCGGGCACCACCTTCTTCGACACCCAGACCGGATTCGCCGTTCGGCGCTGGTGCCCGCCGCTCCTCGGACTGGAGCCGCACACCTCGCCCGCCGGCTATCTCGCCCGGCGCCGGGAGCTGGGCGTCCTGGAGGCCGGGCGGCGGCTGTTGCGCGGCACCGGCGTCACCACCTATCTGGTCGACACCGGGCTGCCCGGCGATCTGACCGGCCCCGAGGAGATCGCGGCGGCCGGCGCCGCCGAGGCCCGCGAGATCGTACGGCTCGAACTCCTCGCCCAGCAGGTGGCCGACACCTCGGGCACCGTCGGCTCGCTGCTCACCAACCTCGCCCACGCCGTGCACGCGGCGGCCGGGTCCGCCGCCGCCTTTGTCTCCGTGACGGCCCCGCGCCACGCCGCAGCGCCGGCGTCCGAGCCGCCGGGACCCGGCGAGGTGCGCGCCGCCGCCGGACGCTGGCTCGCCCGGCGGCGGGTGGGCGGCCGGCTCACCGACCCCGTACTGCTGCGGCATCTGCTGTGGACCGCCGTCGCCACCGGGCTGCCGCTCCAACTGCACGCGGGCCCCGGCGAGGGGTGCCGGGGCGCCTGCTCCGACGGCGGCCAGGCGCAGATCGCGGGCTTCGCGGCGGCCACGGCCGGGCTCGGCACCGACCTGGTGCTGCTGTACGGCCGGCCGTACCACCGGCACGCCGCGCGGCTCGCCGGTGCCTTCCCGCACGTGTACGTCGATCTCGGCCCGGCCCTCGCGCACACCGGGGCCCGCGCGGCGGACGTACTGGCGGAGGTGCTGGAGCTGGCGCCGTTCGGGAAGCTGCTCTACTCCAGCGGCGCGCGCGGGCTGCCCGAACTCCACGTGGTGGGCGCGAGGGTCTTCCGGCAGGCGCTGACGCGGGTGCTCGGCGGCTGGGCGGCGGACGGTTCGTGGGCGGTCGCCGACGCGCGGCGCGTCGCGGAGATGATCGCCTCGGGCAACGCCCGCAGGGTCTACGGCCTGGACGGGACATGACGACCTGTCAGACCCGGGCCGGTCCACGAAGGTCCGCCGGACAGGGCCCGGCCGGGGCGGCTCAGGCCGTGGACAGCGCAGGGTCGACCGGATCAGCCTGCGCCGGGATCTCCGGGTCCGCCACGGGCCGCTCGCGCAGGCTCAGCGCGAGCCGCAGCACCGCGATCCAGGTCAGCGCGGAGCCGAGCATATGGACGCCGACCAGGAACTCGGGCACGTCGGTGAAGAACTGGACGTAGCCCACACCGCCCTGCGCGAGCAGCACGATCAGCAGGTCGCGCGCCCGCGCGCGGGTGTCGTCCGGGGCGTCCACGACACGCAGCACCAGCCACATCGCGATCGCCAGCGCGCAGACCAGCCAGGCCGCCGCCGCGTGCACGTGTGCCGCGTCGATCCAGTTCCACGGCATGCGCGGCACCTCGCTGCTGTCACCCGCGTGCTTGCCGGAGCCGGTCACCGACGTTCCCAGGGCGACCAGCAGGACCGTGGTGACGATCAGCGCCCAGGACAGCTTCCGTACGGGACGGGGGACCCGCGGCCGGGGCGTCGAGTCGCCCTCACGGGTGCGCTGCCAGACGAGCACGGTGACGGTGAGCAGGGCATTGGCGAGCAGGAAGTGGACGGCCACCGTCCAGGGGTTGAGCTTCATGTGGACCGTGATGCCGCCCATGACGGCGTTCACCACCACCAGCCAGAACATGCTCCAGGCGAGCCGGGTGAGGCCGCGCCGCCGGGGCTTGACCGACCGGGCCGCGACGATCGCCCAGCCGACGGCGGCCGACAGGACGTACGTCAGCATCCGGTTGCCGAACTCGATCGCGCCGTGCAGACCCTGCTCGGGGGTCGCGAAGAGGCTGTCGTCCGTGCACTTCGGCCAGGTGTCGCAGCCGAGCCCCGAGCCCGTGAGCCGGACGGCGCCGCCGGTGACGATGATGACGACGGTCATCACGACGGCGGAGAGCGCGGCGCGCCGGAGGATTCGGGGGGAGGGCGTCCAGCGCTGGGCGATGTAGTCGAGGGGGTTCCACACGGCAACCATGGTAGGCGGGCGTTTGTGAACGCAGTCACGAGGGGGTGGTCAAGGGCGAGGTGGTCAAGGGCGCCCGGTGGCCCGGCGCCGGCGCAGGGTGATGTCTTCGAGCTTCGCCTCGAAGGTGTCGTCCTGATAGGCGGAGGACGTCATGGGCGCCGGGAGGCGGAACGAGGTGCCGTCGTGGCGTGTGACCCTGATCCACTTGTCGTAGCGGACCTCGCTGCCTCCACCGACTCGGTGAACGCCGATGTCCGCGATGTCGTGCCAGTGGGCTGAGTGCCGTCCCACGGGTCGCCGGACGCGTATGCCCGTTTCATCGACGCGGGTGACACCGAGAGCGTTGTTGGCGAGATAGGGAATGAACGTGATGAGCGCCAGGCCGAGCCAGGACAGGGCTCCGGGGCTGCCGAAGATGAACACGCCCACCGACACCAGGCCCCAGACGGTGAAGACGCCGCAGAAACAGAGGACGAATCGGCTCTGGGCGGGCCGGTACTCGACGGGGGTCATGCCGGCAGTCCAAGAAGCACGGCTCTCTACTCCCAGCGGAAGAGACGGGCCGCAGCCCCGAGCCCGAGCACCGCCCAGACAGTGAGCACCCCGAGGTCGTCCCAGGGCAACCCCGCACCGTGCTGGAGCACGTCCCGCAGCCCCTCGGAGAGGGCCGAGATCGGCAGCAGACCGAGCAGCGTCCGCGCCACCTCGGGGAACTTGTCCAGCGGTACGATCACGCCGCCGCCCACGAGCAGCAGCACGAACACCAGATTCGCCGCGGCCAGCGTCGCCTCGGCCTTGAGCGTGCCCGCCATCAGCAGCCCGAGCCCGGAGAACGCGGCCGTCCCGAGGACGAGCAGCAGGACCACGGCGAAGGGGTTGCCCTCCGGCGACCAGCCGAGCGCGAACGCGATGACCGTCAGCAGCACGATCTGGAGCACTTCGGTGACCAGGACGGAGAGCGTCTTGGCGCTCATCAGGGCCGGGCGCGGCAGAGGTGATGCGCCGAGCCGCTTGAGCACCCCGTAACGCCGCTCGAAGCCCGTCGCGATGGCCTGTCCGGTGAAGGCCGTCGACATCACGGCCAGCGCGAGGACGCCGGGGGCCAGGAAGTCGACCGACGCGCCCGAGCCCGTGTCGATGATGTCGACCGTCGAGAACACCACCAGCAGCAGACTCGGGATGATCACGGTCAGCAGCAGTTGCTCACCGTTGCGCAGCAGCATCTTCGTCTCGAAGGCCGTCTGTGCGGCGATCATCCGCGACAGCGGCGCCGCGCCCGGGGCGGGTGTGTAGGTGCCGGCGCCCGTCCGCGCACCCGTACCCATCTCCGTATCGGTGCTCATGAACGCAGCTCCTTGCCGGTCAGTTCGAGGAAGACGTCCTCCAGCGTGTGCCGCTCGACGGAGATCCTGTCCGGCATCACCCCGTGCTGCGCGCACCAGGACGTCACCGTCGCGAGCAGCTGCGGGTCGATCGTGCCGCCGATCCGGTAGGCGCCCGGCGTCAGCTCGGCGGCGGCCGACCCGTCGGGCAGCGCCTTGAGGAGCGAGCCGACGTCGAGCCCGGGACGGCCGGTGAAGCGCAGGGTGTTTTCGGCGCCGCCCCGGCACAGCTCCTCGGTGGTGCCGTGCGCCACGACCCGGCCGGCGTCGACGATGGCGACGTCGTCGGCCAGCTCCTCCGCCTCGTCCATGAAGTGTGTGGTGAGCACCGTGGTCACGCCGTCGGCGCGCAGTTCACGCACCAGGTCCCAGGTGGAGCGGCGGGCCTGCGGGTCGAGCCCCGCGGTCGGTTCGTCCAGGAACACCAGCTCGGGCCGGCCGACGACCGCCATGGCGAGCGAGAGCCGCTGCTGCTGGCCGCCGGAGAGCCGTCGGTAGGCCGTACGGCCGCAGCCGCCGAGCCCGAGACGCTCGATCAGCGCGGTCACGTCCAGCGGATTCGCGTGCAGTGCGGCCATGTGGCGCAGCATCTCCTCCGCGCGGGCGCCCGAGTAGACGCCGCCGGACTGGAGCATCACGCCGATCCGGGGGCGCAGCCGTGCCGCGTCGGCCACGGGATCGAGTCCGAGGACGCGTACGGTGCCCTCGTCCGGCCTGCGATAGCCCTCGCAGGTCTCGATCGTGGTGGTCTTGCCGGCTCCGTTGGGGCCGAGGAGCGCGGACACCGTGCCCGCCCGGAACGCCAGATCGAGGCCGTTCACGGCGGTCTTGGCCCCGTACCGCTTGACCAGGCCCCGGATCTGGACCACCGGCTCTCCGACGACGCTGCGCATGCCGTGAGTCTAGGCAGCGGCCGTGGGGGCTCCGGGTCCGGGGGCGGGCAAACCCCTCGTTCGTGCGGTCGGTCCCCGGGCTTATTAGGTGACCCTAAGTGACGAACGGCACGACTCGTCGTTCCGGACGGCTGTTGTCACTCGCGAAGGAATTACGCAACAATGGCGTTGTGAAATACGTGGGCGAGGCTCCGCAGGAGGAACTCGCGACCGGTGAGCGTTCCACACGCAACCGGGTCGCGCGCTCCATCCTGGACCACGGCCCGTCCACCGTCTCCGACCTCGCGGGCCGGCTGAAGCTCACCCAGGCCGCCGTCCGCCGCCATCTCGACGCGCTGGCCGCCGACGCCGTCGTGGAGCCGCGCGACCAGCGAGTCTACGGCTCACGCGGGCGAGGCAGGCCCGCCAAGGTGTTCGCCCTCACCGACTGCGGCAGGGACGCCTTCGACCAGTCGTACGACAAGCTCGCCGCCGACGCCATCGACTGGATCGCCCGCGGCGCGGGCGGCGGCGCCCAGGGCGACGCGGCGGTCACCGCCTTCGCGCGTGGCCGGATCGCCACCCAGGCGGGGGCGTACCGGGAAGCCGTCGAGTCGGCCGCGCCCGAGAAGCGCACGGAGGCGCTGGCCAGGGCCCTGAGTGCCGACGGGTACGCTGCTACGGCTCGTAGCGCACCGAACCAGCAGGGCGAGCAGCTCTGCCAGCACCACTGCCCGGTGGCCCACGTGGCCGAGAAGTATCCGCAGTTGTGCGAGGCGGAGACGGAATTCTTCTCCGAGCTGCTCGGGACCCATGTGCAACGGCTGGCGACCATCGCCCACGGCGACGGGGTGTGCACCACGTTCATCCCCCACGGCGCCGGGCACGGAGCACCACCGGGCACGCCGCAGGGCGCCGCCCCACAGACCGACAGACCGAAGATCAGCCAGCAGACCGATCATCACGCATCCGAAAGCACGGCCGGGAGGAACCCCGCATGACGCTCCCCACGGAGACCGCCCATCCTGAGCTCGACGGCCTGGGCAAGTACGAATACGGCTGGGCCGACTCCGACACGGCCGGTGCCACCGCGAAGCGGGGTCTCTCCGAAGACGTCGTCCGCGACATCTCGTCGAAGAAGAACGAGCCGGAGTGGATGCTGAAGCTCCGTCTCAAGGGCCTGAAGCTCTTCGGCAAGAAGCCGATGCCGAGCTGGGGCTCCGACCTGTCGGGCATCGACTTCGACAACATCAAGTACTTCGTCCGGTCGACGGAGAAGCAGGCGGAGTCCTGGGAGGACCTGCCCGAGGACATCAAGAACACCTACGACAGGCTCGGCATCCCCGAGGCGGAGAAGCAGCGCCTCGTCGCCGGTGTCGCGGCCCAGTACGAGTCCGAGGTCGTCTACCACCAGATCCGTGAGGACCTGGAGGAGCAGGGCGTCATCTTCAAGGACACGGACACCGCCCTCCGGGAGAACCCGGAGCTGTTCCAGGAGTACTTCGGCACGGTCATCCCGGTCGGCGACAACAAGTTCGCCTCGCTGAACTCGGCCGTGTGGTCCGGCGGTTCGTTCATCTACGTGCCGAAGGGCGTGCACGTCGAGATCCCGCTCCAGGCCTACTTCCGTATCAACACGGAGAACATGGGCCAGTTCGAGCGAACGCTGATCATCGTCGACGAGGACGCCTACGTCCACTACGTCGAGGGCTGTACGGCGCCGATCTACTCCTCGGACTCGCTGCACAGCGCCGTGGTCGAGATCATCGTCAAGAAGGGTGGCCGCTGCCGTTACACGACCATCCAGAACTGGTCGAACAACGTCTACAACCTCGTTACCAAGCGTGCCGTGGCCTACGAGGGCGCGACCATGGAATGGGTCGACGGCAACATCGGCTCCAAGGTCACCATGAAGTACCCGGCCGTCTATCTGATGGGCGAGCACGCCAAGGGCGAGACCCTGTCCATCGCCTTCGCGGGCGAGGGCCAGCACCAGGACGCCGGCGCCAAGATGGTCCACATGGCCCCGAACACCTCGTCGAACATCGTCTCCAAGTCGGTGGCGCGAGGCGGCGGCCGTACCTCCTACCGAGGTCTCATCGAGATCGGTGAGGGCGCGCCCGGATCCAAGTCCAACGTGCTCTGCGACGCGCTGCTGGTCGACACCATCTCGCGCTCCGACACCTATCCGTACGTGGACGTCCGCGAGGACGACGTGTCGATGGGGCACGAGGCGACGGTCTCCAAGGTTTCCGAGGACCAGCTCTTCTACCTGATGAGCCGCGGAATGACCGAGTTCGAGGCCATGGCGATGATCGTGCGCGGCTTCGTGGAGCCGATCGCCAAGGAACTGCCCATGGAGTACGCCCTGGAGCTCAACCGGCTCATCGAGCTCCAGATGGAAGGCTCCGTCGGCTGACCCTGCCCCCAGCGGCAGTTCTCCGCGGCAGCGACCGATTCCCCAAGAGGCAGAGAGAGAGCACGACGACAGCCATGGCTGAGGCTCAGAACATTCCGGTGGGTTCCACCACCGCCGGTTCGATCGCGGTGGCCGCCGAGTCGACCGTCGCCACGCGCATGAGCGCGCCGCCGTCCTACGACGTCGCGGACTTCCCCGTTCCGCACGGCCGCGAGGAGGAGTGGCGGTTCACGCCGCTGGAGCGGCTGCGCGGTCTCCAGGACGGAACGGCCGTCGCCGACGGCCTCATCCGTACGGAGGTGTACACCCCCGCGGGTGTCACTCAGGAGACCGTCGGTCGCGACGACCCGCGCGTGGGCAAGGCCGGTACGCCGGTGGACCGGGTGGCCGCCCAGGCGTACACCTCGTTCGAGAAGGCGTCGGTCGTCTCCGTTCCCAAGGAGACGGTGCTCACCGAGCCGATCCGGATCACCGTGCACGGCCAGGGCGGCACCGCCTTCGTGCACCAGGTGGTCGAGGTGGGCGCCTTCGCCGAGGCGGTCGTGGTCATCGACCACACCGGTGACGCGGTGGTCGCCGCCAACGTCGACTTCCTCGTCGGCGACGGAGCCAAGCTCACCGTCGTCTCCGTGCAGGACTGGGACGCCAAGGCCGTCCACGTCGCCCAGCACAACGCGCTGATCGGCAGGGACGGCTCGTTCAAGTCGATCGTGGTGACCTTCGGCGGCGACGTCGTACGGCTCCACCCGCGCGTGGCGTACGCGGGCCCCGGCGGTGAGGCCGAGCTGTTCGGGCTCTACTTCACCGACAAGGGCCAGCACCAGGAGCACCGGCTCCTGGTCGACCACAACGCGCCGCACTGCAAGTCCAACGCCGTCTACAAGGGCGCGCTCCAGGGCGACGACGCGCACGCCGTCTGGATCGGTGACGTGGTCATCCGCGCCGCCGCCGAGGGCACCGACACCTACGAGATGAACCGGAACCTGGTCCTCACGGACGGCGCCCGGGTCGACTCCGTACCGAACCTGGAGATCGAGACCGGCGAGATCGCCGGCGCCGGTCACGCCTCGGCCACCGGCCGGTTCGACGACGAGCAGCTCTTCTACCTGATGTCGCGCGGCATCCCGCAGATCGAGGCCCGCCGCCTCGTCATCCGCGGTTTCTTCGCCGAGCTGGTCCAGCAGATCGGACTGCCGGACGTCGAGGAGCGCCTGATCGCCAAGATCGAGGCGGAGCTGGAGGCATCGGTCTGATGGCCTTCGTCCGAGCGTGTGGACTGACCGAGCTGGAGGACGGCACCCCCAAGCGGGTCGAACTCGACGGCATACCGGTCTCCGTCATCCGTACCGAGGGCGAGGTGTTCGCGATCAACGACATCTGCTCGCACGCGAACGTCTCCCTCTCGGAGGGCGAGGTCGAGGACTGCTCGATCGAGTGCTGGCTGCACGGCTCCAGCTTCGACCTGCGGACCGGCAAGCCGAACGGCCTTCCCGCGACGCGCCCCGTCCCCGTATACCCCGTACAGATCCAAGGGGACGATGTGCTCGTCTCCGTCACCCAGGAGTCCTGAGTCCATGGCAACCCTTGAAATCAACGACCTGCACGTCACTGTCGAGGCGGAGGGCGGTGCCCGCGAGATCCTCAAGGGCGTCGACCTGACCGTCAAGCAGGGCGAGACGCACGCCATCATGGGCCCCAACGGCTCCGGCAAGTCGACCCTCGCGTACTCCATCGCGGGCCACCCCAAGTACACGATCACCGGTGGCACCGTGACGCTGGACGGCGAGGACGTCCTGGAGATGACCGTCGACGAGCGCGCCCGCGCCGGGCTCTTCCTCGCGATGCAGTACCCCGTGGAGGTCCCCGGAGTCTCGGTCTCCAACTTCCTGCGCACCTCCGCCACCGCCATGCGCGGCGAGGCACCCAAGCTGCGCACGTGGGTGAAGGAGGTCAGGAGCGCGATGGAGCAGCTCCACATGGACCCGGCGTTCGCGGAGCGCAACGTCAACGAGGGCTTCTCCGGCGGCGAGAAGAAGCGCCACGAGATCCTTCAGCTCGAACTGCTCAAGCCCAAGGTCGCGATCCTCGACGAGACGGACTCCGGTCTGGACGTCGACGCGCTGCGGGTCGTCTCCGAGGGCGTCAACCGCGTCCGGGAGAGCGGAGAGGTCGGCACGCTGCTGATCACGCACTACACGCGGATCCTCCGCTACATCAAGCCCGACTTCGTGCATGTCTTCGCACAGGGCCGTATCGCCGAGTCCGGCGGCGCGGAACTCGCGGACAAGCTGGAGAACGAGGGCTACGAGGCGTACGTGAAGGGTGGCGTATCCGCGTGACACAGCCGTCAGGCCTCCTCACCGGGTCTCAGCGACTCCTCGACGAGGCGGTCCGTAAGGACTTTCCCCTGCTGGACCGGCTGGTCCACGACGGGAAGAAGATCGTGTACCTGGACAACGCGGCGACATCGCAGAAACCGCGCCAGGTCCTCGACGCCCTCAACGAGTACTACGAGCAGCACAACGCCAACGTGCACCGCGGCGTCCATGTGCTCGCCGAGGAGGCCACGGCGCTCTACGAGGGCGCGCGCGACAAGGTCGCCGCCTTCATCAACGCGCCGAGCCGCGACGAGGTGATCTTCACCAAGAACGCCTCCGAGTCGCTCAACCTCGTGGCGAACATGCTGGGCTGGGCCGACGAGCCCTACCGCGTGGACCACGAGACCGAGATCGTCATCACGGAGATGGAGCACCACTCCAACATCGTGCCGTGGCAGCTGCTCTCGCAGCGCACCGGAGCGAAGCTGAAGTGGTTCGGTCTCACCGACGACGGCCGGCTCGACCTGTCGAACATCAACGAGATCATCACCGAGAAGACGAAGATCGTCTCCTTCGTGCTGATCTCGAACATCCTGGGCACGGTCAACCCCGTCGAGGCGATCGTCCGCCGCGCCCAGGAGGTCGGCGCGCTGGTACTGATCGACGCCTCGCAGGCGGCCCCGCACGTCGCGGTCGACGTGCAGGCGCTCCAGGCCGACTTCGTGGCCTTCACGGGCCACAAGATGTGCGGCCCGACCGGTATCGGCGTCCTGTGGGGCCGCCAGGAGCTGCTGGAGGACCTTCCGCCGTTCCTCGGCGGCGGCGAGATGATCGAGACCGTGTCGATGCACTCCTCGACGTACGCCCCCGCCCCGCACAAGTTCGAGGCGGGTACGCCCCCGATCGCCCAGGCCGTCGGCCTCGGCGCGGCCGTGGACTATCTGAGCGCGATCGGCATGGACAAGATCGCCGCGCACGAGCACGCCATCACCGAGTACGCGGTGAAGCGGCTGCTCGACGTCCCCTCCTTGAGGATCATCGGCCCGGCCACGGCCGAGGAGCGCGGCGCCACGATCTCCTTCACACTCGGAGACATCCACCCGCACGACGTGGGCCAGGTGCTGGACGAGCAGGGCATCGCCGTCCGGGTCGGTCACCACTGCGCACGGCCGGTCTGCCTGCGGTACGGAATTCCGGCGACCACGCGGGCGTCGTTCTATCTGTACTCCACGCAGTCCGAGGTCGACGCCCTGGTCGACGGACTGGAGCACGTCCGTAATTTCTTCGGATGAGGGATTGACCGGTGAAGCTGGATTCCATGTACCAGGAAGTCATCCTGGATCACTACAAGCACCCCCACGGGCGCGGTCTGCGGGACGGCGACGCCGAGGTGCACCACGTCAATCCGACGTGCGGTGACGAGATCACGCTCCGCGTGAAGTACGACGGCTCCCGCATCGTGGACGTGTCGTACGAGGGTCAGGGCTGCTCCATCAGCCAGGCCAGCGCGTCCGTGCTGAACGACCTGCTCGTCGGCAAGGAGCTGGCGGACGCGCAGAAGATCCAGAGCACGTTCCTGGAGCTGATGCAGTCCAAGGGCAAGATCGAGCCCGACGACGCGATGGAGGAGGTGCTGGAGGACGCCGTGGCGTTCGCCGGCGTCTCCAAGTACCCCGCCCGTGTGAAGTGCGCGCTGCTGAGCTGGATGGCGTGGAAGGACGCGACGGCCCAGGCACTGGGCGACCCCGCGCATAAGGAGACGGCATGAGCGAGAACGAGACCGTGATGATGAAGCCGGCCTCCGAGGAGGAGGTCCGCGAGGCGCTGTACGACGTCGTCGACCCCGAGCTGGGGATCGACGTCGTCAATCTGGGCCTGATCTACGGCGTCCACATCGACGAGTCCAACGTCGCCACCCTCGACATGACGCTGACGTCGGCGGCCTGTCCGCTGACCGACGTGATCGAGGACCAGGCGAAGTCGGCGACGGAGGGCATCGTCAACGAGCTGAAGATCAACTGGGTCTGGATGCCGCCGTGGGGTCCGGACAAGATCACGGACGACGGCCGCGAGCAGCTGCGCGCGCTGGGCTTCAACGTCTGAGGCGCTGACCGGCGGACCTGTGTGAGCGGGCCCCGCGATCCTGGTGATCGTGGGGCCCGCTCACGTACGCGTGCGTGGGTCAGGGCGAGCCGGGCGGCATCGGTGGTCCGGGCGTCGCGGCCGAGATCAGCGCCGGCGCCAGATCCTCCCTACGGATGCGCTGGTCGATGTAGAGAAGGTTGAGCACCAGCTGGGGGAAGGTCGTCGAGAAGACCTGGCTGATCAGCTGGCCCACCAGGATCAGGACCAGATAGCCGCTCACGGCGACGAAGATCTCGCCCATGGTCGGCTCGTAGCTGAACTCCTCCGAGCTGAAGGTGCTGGGGAACGCCCCCACCACATTGAGCACCTGCTGGAGCACCAGGCCCGCGACCGAGGCGATCACGAAGGCCAGCAGCGAGATGCCGCAGAGGCGCCACCAGGAGCCGCGGACCAGCGCGGCCGAGCGGCGCAGCGCGGCGACGGGGCCCCGCGACTCGATGACGACGACCGCCGGGGCGAGGCTGAACAGCACCCACAGCCAGATCGCCAGCGGCCCGAGGACCAGACTGCCCACGAAGCCCAGGAAGATGAGCCAGGCGGCCGGGTCCACGCTGTCCGTGGCGACGAACGTGATGATCGTGGAGACCACTCCGGTGATGAACAGCAGTACCGGGACCAGGACGATCAGCCCCGTGAGGAAGACCGTTCCGATCACGGCGGGCACTCGCGACAGCGCCCGCAGCAGCGTCGTACCGACCCTGACCGGCCTGCCGAGCACCGCCTCCTGGACGATCAGCGGGCAGCAGGCCTGCATCACCGCGGTGGCCAGCAGCAGCGCCGCCATCAGCACGATCCACAGGCAGACGAAGGCGATGATCAGGGGCTGTACGTCGGCCCACGCGGGTGAGGAGCGGCCCGGGGTGTCGAGGACGGCCGACAACTGGTCGCCGACGGTGGCGTACGTGACGGCCAGGGCCCCGGCGCTCACCAGGAACGCGGCGCCGTACACCATCAGTGCGATGCCGAACAGCTGACCCCAGTAGCGGCCCAGCGTCGAGAACGCGCCGCCGAGTATCTCGCCCAGAGTGAGCGGGCTCAGGGGTATCACGCCGGGCTTCGGCCCTCGCGGGCGCGACCAGCCGCCCCAGCCGGGCGGGGGGCCGCTTCCGTACGGGGGCGGCGCGCCTCCGTACGGGGGCTGACCGCCGTACGGCGGTTGATTCCCGTACGGCGGTTGGTTTCCGTACGGAGGTTGATTCCCGTACGGAGGTTGATTCCCGTAGGGCGGCGGACCGCCGCCGCCGTACGGTCCGTAACCGCCCGGCGGCCCGCTGTTCCGGCCGCCGCCCCACCCCGCGTCCTGCGTCACTGCTCTGCTCCGATGTGTATCGCCGACTCCGGCCGGGACACCGTAGCCGGTGGTGCTCCGCCCATGAATTCCGCCATCCTGTGTACGCGCGTACGCATCTCATGCGTACACTCGTACACATGGGATTGGGATACGCATTGCTCGCCGTCGCGATCGTGGCGGAGGTGGCCGGCACGACGGCCATGAAATACAGCGAGGGCTTCACCCGGCTCTGGCCCTCACTGGGCGCCGTGGCCGGTTACGTGGTGGCCTTCGCGCTGCTCGCCCAGACGCTCAAGACCCTCTCCGTGGGCACCGCCTACGCGATCTGGGCGGGCGTCGGCACCGCAGCCGTCGCCGCCATCGGCATGGTCTTCCTCAGCGAGGCGGCCACCCCGGCCAAGCTCGCCGGCATCGCGCTCGTCATCGGCGGCGTCGTACTCCTCAATCTCGGCGGGGCCCACTGATGGCGCGGCGCTACGACCCCGAGCGGCGGCAGCGGATCATCGACGCGGCGATCCGGGTGGTCGGGAGCGCCGGGATCGCGGGGCTCAGCCACCGCACCGTCGCCGCCGAGGCCGATGTGCCGCTCGGCTCCACCACGTACCACTTCGCCTCGCTGGACGAGCTGCTGGTGGCCGCGCTGCGGCAGGCCAACGAGGGCTTCGCCACCGCCGTCAGGGAGAGCGGCGCCCTCGCCGACCCGGAGTGCGACATCGCGGACGAGCTGGCCCGGATCACCGGCCGGTGGCTGGCGGCGGACCCCACGAGCGTCGAGCTGGAGTACGAGCTCTACCTCGCCGCCCTGCGCCGCCCCGCGCTGCGGCCGGTGGCCGCCGAGTGGTGCGTCGGGGTCACGACGATCCTCGCCGACCGCGTCGACCCGGTCACCGCCCGCGCGCTGGTCGCGCTGCTCGACGGCATCTGTCTCCACGTACTGCTCACCGGCAGCGAGTACGACGTCGGCTACACGCGCGAGATGCTGGGCCGGATCCTCGCGGCGGGCTCGACGGGGCAGGGAGCGGTCCCGGTAGATTGACCGGATGACCAACCCGCCCGCCAGGTCAGTGCCGGAGCACGCGCCGGAGTCCGCGCCGGAGGCCGTGACCGCCATCGGCCCCGAGATCACCTACGCGGAGTGCCGCCAGTGCGGCACACTCATCGCCGGGCTGGACGGCCGCTACAGCTGCGGAGTCTGCGGCTGGGTGAACCACCACTCCGAGGGACACCGGCTCCTGCCGCGCGCCGAGGACGACACCGGCCGCGAGCCGGGCACCCCGTACAACAACGACAACCGGCTCGGCTGAACCACCCCGGCAGGATCGACGCGGGCCCGTCGGCCCCGCGTGAACCCGTCGCGGCGCATCGGGAGGCGGCGTTCCTGAGCGGCCCGGGGTCGCGCGAGTCGGAGGAGTGGGCCGCGCCCTTGAGCCACCGGCTCCAGGCGCTCACGCGTGCGCCCGGGACGGACCTCGTGCTCGTACGCCGGGACCGGTTGGCCTCGGCGTACGGGCGCCCGTTAGGTTTCGCTCATGACCGACTCGACTGCTACTCGTACCACCGGCGCCGTCGCCGCCGGGCTCGCCACCCTCACCGAGGACGGCACCGTCCTCGACACCTGGTACCCCGCCCCCACGCTCAGCGACGAGCCCGGCCCCGCCGGCACCGAGCGGCTGACCGCCGACCGCGCGGCCGAACTGCTCGGTGACGCCGCGCGGAAGGCCGTCGGACCCGACGCGCGCCGCGGGGTCGAGGTCGTCGCCGTCCGTACGGTCATCGCCTCGCTCGACGACAAGCCGCTGGACGCGCACGACGCCTACCTGCGCCTGCACCTGCTCAGCCACCGCCTGGTGAAGCCGCACGGCCAGAGCCTCGACGGCCTCTTCGGTCTGCTCGCCAACGTCGCCTGGACCTCGCTCGGCCCCGTCGCCGTGGACGCGTTGGAGACCGTTCGCCTGAACGCCCGCGCGGAGGGCCTGCACCTCCAGGTCACCTCGGTCGACAAGTTCCCGCGTATGACGGACTACGTCGCTCCCAAGGGCGTCCGGATCGGCGACGCCGACCGTGTCCGGCTCGGCGCGCATCTCGCCGAGGGCACCACCGTGATGCACGAGGGCTTCGTCAACTTCAACGCGGGCACCCTCGGTACCTCCATGGTCGAGGGCCGGATCTCGGCCGGCGTCGTCGTGGGCGACGGCTCGGACATCGGCGGCGGGGCCTCCACCATGGGCACCCTCTCCGGCGGTGGCACCGAGCGCATCGTGATCGGTGAGCGCTGCCTCATCGGCGCGGAGGCGGGTGTCGGTATCCCGCTGGGCGACGAGTGCGTCGTCGAGGCGGGTCTCTACATCACGGCGGGTACGCGCGTGACGCTGCCCGACGGGGAGATCGTCAAGGCGCGTGGGCTGTCCGGCGCGTCGAACATCCTCTTCCGCCGCAACTCGGTCACCGGCAAGGTCGAGGCCCGCCCGAACAACGCGGTCTGGGGCGGCCTGAACGACGTTCTGCACAGCAACAACTGACGACGCGTCAACGCGTACACCAAGGGGGACGGGGATCCGATGACGAGGCGACACCGCCATGCCGCGCTGCTCGCGGGGGCGTTCGTCCTGCTGCTGACGGCGGCGGGATGTTCGGACGTGAAGGGCGAGATCGACGCGGAGCGGGGTGGTGGTGGCGCTCCGTCCGGGCTCGTGTCCCCCGACCCGATCTCGCCCTCCTACCAGCAGTACGGATCCCCGTCACCGTCCCCGTCCGAGACCGAGGCGTCCGGCTGCCCGGCGTCCGGCCTCGACGTCGTGATCGACGGCGAGAACGCGGCCATGGGCGTACGCGTGATCACCGTCAAGCTCTGGAACTGCGGCGACAAGCCGTACCGGGTCAAGGGCTACCCGGGCATCGAACTCCTCGACGAGGACCGCGAGCCGATCGATGTGTCGATCACCCGCGGGAAGGACCGCCCCCGGCAGCTGACCCTGGCACCCAACGGCACCGCGCGCACCCATCTCCAGTGGAACAACCGCGTCACCTCCTTCGACGGAGCGCCCACCCCGGGCGCCCACGTCCGCGTCACGCCCGCCCCCGGCGAGGAGCCGATCTCCCTGCCCCTCGTCGTCGACCTCGGCACGGGCAGTCTCCTCGACGTGACCGCCTGGGCGGCCGATCCTGTCAGTGGCCGGTGATGCAATGGGTCCCATGAACACCGAACGTCCCGATCCCGTCGACCTCGACGCGCTGCGCGCCGCCTTCCCGCCCGAGATCCGCAGACCCCCGTTGGGCTGGGACGCCGTGCACGCCTTCGAGCGGGAGCAGGGAGTGGTGCTGCCGGAGCCGTATCGCACGCTGGTCGCCGAGATATGCGACGGCAGCGGTGAGGGTCCCGCCGATGTCGACGGGCTGATCCCGCTGGAGTGCCTGCCGGCGGACTGGGGCGCCGACGACGGGCAGCGCGCCCCCGCGAAGGCGTTCCCGCTGACCGAGGAATGGGTCTGGGAGGACGACCCCCGGCCGTACGAGGAGATAGAGCCGCTGATCGACGAGGTCGGCAACGACGGCAGCATCGTGCTGGGCACGGACGGCTGCGGGCTCTACTGGCACCTGGTCGTCACCGGCGCGCAGCGCGGCCGGATATGGGCCGTCAGCGACGTGGGCGCCGCGCCCTTCGAGGAGGAGCCCGGCTTCGCCGGCTGGGTGGCGCGGTGGGCGAAGACGCGTTGACCGTGCGTTGACGCGTTGACTTCAACCGCACTTGATATCTGAGCATGGTGAGTGACGCCGCGCCACGGGGGTGCGGCGACGAGGAGGGATCACCATGTCCGTGCGGGTCGCCACAGTTCCCGAGATCACCCGTCCCGGTGTGGGTGTCGTCAAGGTCAGCACCTGGCGGGTCGGTACGCCGGAACGGCAGCGCGCGGCGGTCGACGCGATCGGTGCGGCATGGCGGAGCCGCGACTGGCCGGACGGCGGCCTCCTCTCGTACAGCGTCCTGGTCGGCGAGGACGGCCGGACACTGCTCCACTACTCGCAGTGGCGCGACGAGGCGGCCTACCAGGACTTCTTCCGTACGGGACGGGACGGGCGCAACGCGGAGATCGACGCGGCCGTGCCGGGGATCGAACGGGTGGGGATCGGCTCGTACGAGCTGTACCGCGGCGGGGAGCCGGCCGAGGGGGACACCCGTGTGCCCGGCTGCGTGGTGATCGTGGACGTCGAGTTCGACGGACCGGACCCCGCGCGCCAGCGGGAGTGGACGGACACCGTCTTCGCGGCTCTCGACAACGATCCGTACGAGGGGTCGGCCGGGATCGCCGCGTACTTCCACACGAGCACGGACGGGACACGGGTGCTCAACTACGCCGAGTGGGAGAACGCGGAGGGCCATGTCGCGGCGCTCGACTCGCCCGGCGACGGCGTCGGTTCGAGCACGGAGCAGTGGGCGAAGGTGCGGAGCTTCCCGGGTCTCGCGGGCAGCACGGTGAACAGGTACACACCGGCGATCAGCCTCAGCGCCGGCACCGACGCGGACTTGGACGCGGACTCGGAAGGGGACTCGGAAGGGGACGCAGGCTGAGGAAGCGGTGGCCCGGCCGTATGTGGGGTACGGCCGGGCCACCGCCGTTCAGAGGCGGTTCAGGGGCGGTTCAGACCGGCGCGGGGCCGTTCACGGGCGGAAGCGCAGCACCTGCGGGTCGTGGTCGCTGTTCTGGTCGGCGAACTCGGCGTTGATGTGGACGCTGTCGTAGTCGAAGTCGTCGACCGCCGGGCTCGTCAGGATCTGGTCGAGAACCTGGCTGTTGCCCTGGTAGACGTACGAGTAACGCTCCGGCGCCGGCAGGGACTTGACCGCCGCGTACAGCGCGCCGTCGGCGGTGAGCGTCTTCGTGGTCGTGGAGAACTCGAAGTCGTTGATGTCACCGACCACCAGGACGTCGGCGCTCCGCTGGATCTTGAGAAGGTCCTTCACGAAGGTGTTGACGGCCTTCGCCTGGAGGTGCCGCTGCGCCTCCGAGATCCGGTTCGGCGGCTGGTGGTGCGAGACGATGCTCTCGTCGCCGCCCTTGGAGCCGAAGTGGTTGGCGATCACGACGACCGGCTTGCCGCGGAAGGTGAACTCACCGGCCAGCGGCTTGCGGCTGTTCTCCCAGGCGGCGTTCGCCGGGTCGATCCGGCCGGGGGAGAGGCTCAGAGCGGCCTTGCCGTCGGTCCGTACGGCCTCGGTCGCCGTCGTGGCGTCGCCGCCCGCGCGGTCGGTGAAGGAGACCCGCTCGGGGTTGAAGAGGAAGACCTGGCGGATGTTGCCGCCGGGCTCGCCGCCGTCGGTCTTGTTCTCGGGGTCGATGGTCCGCGCCTCGTACGCGGGGCCGCCGGCCGCGACGATCGCCGCCGTGAACTTGGCGATGGTGGCGTCGGCGGAGACGGTGCCGTCGTCCTTGGCGCCGTTGTTGTCCTGGATCTCCTCCAGCGCCAGGATGTCCGGCGACGCCAGATTGCGGACGACGGCGCCGGCGAGTGCGTCGAACTTCTCCTGCGGGTCGGACGGGTCGAGGTTCTCGACGTTGTACGTCGCCACGGCCAGCTCGTCGCGGCGCTGCGTACGGGTCGTCTCGGGCTTCGCGCCACCGCCGGTGACCTTGCCGAGCGTGCGGGCGGTCAGCGTGTAGCCGCCGTACTGGTTGAAGTCCAGCGGGCCTTCGGTGTCGCCCGACAGCACGTCGCCGACATCGGCCTTCGGGAACGGCTGCTCGGCGACCGGGGCCAGCTGCTGGATCTGGAGCCGGCCGGTGTTCTGGTCGTTGTAACCGCCGTAGACCGTGCCGCCGCGGCGGTTCTCGTTCTCGCTCGGCTTGACCGTCACCCACAGCTCGGAGAACGGGTCGGTGGCGCCGACCACGCGCGAGGTGCCGACGCGGACGTTCATGCCCTCCAGCGACTCGTAGTAGTCCAGCGCGTAGCTGCGGGGCTTCAGCTGAAGGCCGTTGATGCTGTTGCCGGTCGCGGCGGTGCCCTTCGGGGCGTACGCGGCCGGTACGGACTTGGCGGAGATGGTCACCGGCGCGGGGACCTTGTTGCCGGAGGAGACGACCGTGATCTTCGGCGACGAGATCTGCGTGAGGGACTGGTTCCCGGAGGTGGCGCCGCCGGGGATGTACTCGGTGACCGTGCCGGACACCTTGACCGAGTCGCCCACGGCGACCGTCGGAACGGCGTTGGTGAAGACGAAGATCCCCTCGCTCGTCGCCGCGTCCTTGTCGGGGTTCGGGTCCTGGAACCAGAAGCCCCGGGAGCCGTAGGTCCGTACACCGGTGACGATGCCGGGGACGTCGGCCACCGGGGTGCCCACGAGCGGCGATATCCGGCCACTGCCCTGGATCCCGTGGATCCTGATGTCTGCGGCCGAGGCCGAGGAGGATCCGGCGAGCAGACCGGCGGCGAGTGCGGCGGCGACAAGGGCGGAAACCGCGGCCGTTCTCGGTACGGATGAAGGCATTACGGGACTCCGGAAGTGAGGAAGGGCGGAGGAGGGGGGCGGCGTGGAGACGTAGTTCTACGCGCGTCAATCTCTTGCGTGGGCCCATGTGTTGTCAAGGGTGTCCGGGTGTACGCCCGTTGTCGGCCAAGTGAACCGGGTGGGATGGGGTGAAATACGTCTACGCTTGGGCGCCCTGAACCCCGTAAGGCGCAAGGAGAATCACCAGATGTCCGGAGACCGCCCCACTCTGCCGCCGGTGCGGCTGCCCTCGGACGCGGAACTGGCGCGGGACGCGCTCGCCGTACCGCTGCTCGCCAGGGCGGTGCGCCTCGCCCGCTGGACCGGGCCGGGGACACGCGTCGGCGCGGGCGGTGAACTCGTCGATGAGCAACTGCCCGCCGCGGCCGAGGTGCTGGGACTCGTCGGGACCGAGAGCCCGGAGCCGACGGAGAGCGACGAAGCGCTGGCGGCGCAGGCGCGGGCCGACGCCGAGGCCGAGGCGAGCGAGGCGTGGCGGGTGGCCGTGGACACGGGGCTGGTGGAGGTCGAGGACGCGCGGGAGGACGATGCGTCCGTCCCCGACTCCCGCTCCGGCTCCCGTCCCGACTCCCTCTCCCACGATGCCGACGGCACGGTGAGCGCCGGGGCCGCGCTCGAACTGATCACCTCCGGCAGCCCGCAGGACATCCTCTCCCTCTGGCTGGACGCCCTGGACGTCGTCTTCGCCGACGCGACGGCGCCCGTTCTGGAGGATCTGGCCGGGGCGATCGGCGACGACGGCGAGATCGACCTCGACGCGCTGGACTGGGACCCGGAGGTGGAGGCGGAGTTCCTGGAGGGCGTCCTCGGGAATCTGTATCTGCTCACTGTCGGAGAGGGCGGAACCGACCCCGTCCCCGTACCCCTGCCGGTCCTCGCCGCGTCGATGATCGTGCCCGACGACATGGGCGAGCCCACCGACGACGTCCTGGAGCAGGTGTCGGAGGCGATGATGCGGCTGGACGACCAGTTCGCGCTGCTGGAGCCGATCGGGCTCGTCACGTACGTGCCCGTGGACGAGGCCCTGATGGTCGAGGACTCCGAGGCCGGCTCCGACGCCGCACCGTCCGGCGACGACGAGGACGTGTCCCGCTACGGCGTCGTCACGCTGACCCCGCTCGGTCTGCACGGCATCAGGTCCCGGATGCGGGACGCGGGCGTCGAGGCGCCCGCGGTCGGCGACCTCGCCGAGAAGGGCGCTGACGCGCTGCTCGACGGCGTCGCCCACTTCCCGGAGCCGGCCGCCCGCGCCGAGACCGAACTCTGGCTGGCCCGCCGCGAGGCCGCCGCCGCGGCAGGCGAACTCCTCGTCGCCGCCAAGGGAACCGACCCGGGCGCCCCGCTGCGCCGGCTGCACTGTCAGCAGTCCCTCGCGCTCGTCGGTGTCGAGGCCGAGCCCGCGGTGCGCGAGATCCTGGACGACCCGGAGCTGGGCGGCCTCGCCCGCGTCTGGCTCGCCGAACTGGGGGCTGCCGACGTGCCGCCGCCGCCCGAGTCGATGATCTTCTGGCTGGCGATCGACACGATCGCGGCCCAACTCGACGCCGAGGGCGAGCCGGTGGAGCTCCAGGAGCTGGTGGAGGGCCTGGTCGGCCAGCACAGCGGCTTCTTCGACGCGGCCTGGAGGGTGGACCACCCGGCGACGGCGGACGTCCTGGAGGCGATGGGGCGCCTGCACCGGGACCGCAAGTCGGCGAAGGAGGCCCGCAAGGCGGCGTTCAAGGCGAGGTCGCGCAGCGCGGGTTGAGGGGGGAGGGGCGGCGCGCGCGGGCGGCCGGGTGCCCCGTTGCCGGCCCGCGCCGCACGGTGTCGGCCGCCGTCGCGCGTGAGCCGCCCCCGCGGGACCGGCGGGCGGCAGCCCCAGCGGTGCGCCCGCGGCGGGCGCGGTGAGCGGGTCCGGCCGGTGGCCGGGCGTCCTCAAGTGCGGGCCGACCGAGGTTTCTGTCCCCGGCGCCGGACACGCTCGTGTTGTGCGTCAAGCGCGGAACCGGTTCGTGTTCTGCCTTCATACGCCCGGACGGGCTCGTGCTGTCCTCAAGCGCCGGACCGGCTCGTGCTGTTCTCATGTGCCGGACCGGCTCGTACTGTCCTCATGCGCCGGACGGGCTGAAGGCGCGTCCGGCGCATGAGCCCGCTGAGGCGCGTGAGCCGTCGGACGTGTGCCCGGCGCTCCGGGCGGCGTCGGCCCTGGTGGAGCGCCCAACACACGTGTACGGTCCCGCGCCCGGCCGGGCGGTGCGTCAAGTCCGCAGATGCGAGGCGCCGTTGAGGTCCAGTACCGCGCCCGACGACCACTCCGCCTCCGGGGAGGCCAGCCACAGCACCGCCGCCGCGATCTCCTCCGCCGTTCCCGCCCGGCCGAACGGGCTCTGTGCCCGGATCGCGTCGCCCTCCGGGCCGGTGAGCCGGGCGGCCACCCGTTCCGTGGCGAAGAAGCCCGGAGCGACGGAGGCGACCGCGATGCCGTGTGGTGCGAGCGATACCGCGAGGGACTGGCCCAGTGCGTGCACCGCCGCCTTCGTGGCGCCGTACGCGGGGTGGTCCGGTTCGCCGCGGAAGGCGCCGCGTGAGCCGATGTTGACGATCCGGCCGCCCGTGCCGCGGTCGATCATCGACCGTGCCGCGCGGTGGCTGAGCAGCGCCGTGCCGAGGAGGTTCACCGAGAGGTGGCGCTGCCAACTCGCCGCCCAGTCCTCGTAGGAGGTGGTGGGCAGCGGATGGCGCTCGTTGACCGCCGCGTTGTTCACGAGCACGTCGATGCCGCCCAGCGCGTCCCGCGCCGCGTCCGCGATCCGGGCCGCGCCCTCGGGGTCCGACACGTCGCCGCCCACCAGCGCGTGGCCCGTGCCGTCGAGGGAATCCAGGGTGCGGCGCGCGTCCTGCTCACGGGTGCCGTAGTGGACGGCGACCCGGTCGCCGTTGGCGGCGAAGGCGCGGGAGACCGCGCGGCCCAGTCCTCGCGAGGCGCCGGTGACCAGCACCCGGCGGCCGGTCTGCGGGAAGTTCATGGAGAGGTCCCTTCGGGAGGTGTCGGCCGTCGAGGGCGTTGTACGCCCGTACCTCCGACGTACCGACCCGGTCGTACCAGCCCGACGCGTCGGGCGCGAGCTGGTCGATGATGCCAGGCAGCACCCAGTCGCGCAGCGGCGTGCCGTCGGCGAGCCGCAGGGCGGTGCAGGTGTCGTCGGCCGCGGTACCGGCCGGGAGCCGTGCCCGTACCGGTCGTGGCCCGTCCCCGTGACGCCGCTAAAACCCGTGGCAGCCCTTCGGCCCCTCTCCTAAAGTCATATCTGTCCAGGTGCGAAGGCGGGACCTACTTCCACTCTTAATGGGGCGGTCGCAGGTTCGAGTCCTGCCATCGGCTTTCGAGCCGGTGTAGCTCAGTTGGCAGAGCACCTTTGTCGGTTCCGCCGGCCTTGATCTCTGGACTTCTCAGTGAATTCGGGGGAATTCCCAATGACACGTTTCAACACCCATCTCTCCGTGGTCCGCGGCACCTCGCCCGTGCGGTCGACCGGCGTTCCTACCCGGACCCACCAGGGCGGCACCGGAAAAGCGCGCGACGCGAAGTCCGAGCTGTTTCTGCTCGCCGTCGCCAACTTCGTTTCCCAGCAGACCTTTTACGAGTCCGGGGACGATCGCGACAACCGCTTCGCCACCCTCGTACGCACGCTGGCCGTCGAGGATCCCTCGTGGACGGCCGGTCTGCTGAGCTGGCTGCGCCGTGATGGGAACATGCGGACCGCCGCCATTGTGGGCGCCGCCGAATACGTCAAGGCCCGTCTCGAACTGGGCGTACGCACGGGCCCGTCGAACCGTCAGGTCGTCGATTCCGTACTGCTGCGTGCCGACGAGCCCGGTGAAATGCTCGGTTACTGGACGTCCCGTTACGGACGCGCGATACCCAAACCCGTCAAGCGGGGAACGGCCGACGCGGTGCGGCGGCTCTACAGCGGAAAGTCGCTGTTGAAGTACGACACCGCGTCGAAGGGTTACCGCTTCGGGGACATCCTCAATCTCGTGCACGCCTCGCCCGACCCGGCCAAGGCGTGGCAGGGCGAGTTGTTCCGTTACGCCCTCGACCGCCGGCACCACCCCGACAGCGCCGTCCCGCCCGCGTCGAACCGCACTCTCGTCGCGCACCGGGCTCTGATGGAGCTGCCCGCCGCCGAGCGGCGCGCGGTGATCACGGCTCCCGGCGCCGCCGGGCGGCTGGCGGAGGCGGGCATGACCTGGGAGATGCTGGCGGGCTGGCTGCGGGGGCCGATGGACGCGGCGGCGTGGGAGGCCGTCATCCCGTCCATGGGGCCGATGGCGCTGCTGCGCAACCTGCGGAACTTCGACGAGGCCGGGGTGAGCGACGAGGTCGCGGCCCGGGTCGCCGCCGAGCTGTCGGACCCGGCGGTGGTCGCCCGGTCCCGGCAGTTCCCGTTCCGCTACCTCGCGGCGTACCAGCACGCGCCGTCGCTGCGCTGGTCCTACCCGCTGGAGCGGGCGCTCGGCCACTCGCTCGCCAATGTGCCCGCGCTGCCGGGGCGGACGCTGGTCCTCGTCGACCGCTCGGGCTCGATGTGGTCGCCGTTGTCGGACCGCTCGCGGCTCAACCGGGCCGACGCGGCGGCGATCTTCGGTACGGCGGTGGCGATGCGCGCCGCCGACGCCGATCTGGTCGAGTTCGGCTCGGGCAGCGGCAAGGTGACGTACGCCGGGGGCGAGTCCGTGCTGAAGGTCCTGGGGCGCTTCGGCAGCCTGGGGGGTACGGACACGGCGGGGGCGGTACGGGACCACTACCGGGGCCACGACCGGGTGCTGATCGTCACGGACGAGCAGGCGTCGTACAGCCACTACGGCGACCCGACCGAGCAGGTCCCGGACCGTGTTCCCGTCTACACCTGGAATCTGGCGGGGTACCGCGCCGGACACGGGCCCTCGGGCACATGGAACCGGCACACTTTCGGTGGTCTCTCCGACGCCGCGTTCCGCATGGTTCCGCTGCTGGAGGCGGGTCGGGACGCCGACTGGCCGTGGGCGGGCTGACCGCCGGAACAGGGCCCTGGAGAGGGCCCCGGAGAGGGCCGTGGGGGCACTGGGGAACGAGTGATCCCGCGGCCCGTCGGGGGTCGGGCATGGCGCGTCGGGGGCCGTTGGGCGCATACTCCAGGTAATGACAAAGTCAGCCGGTTCCCGGCGCCACCTGCCGTCCAGTCCCTTCAACCGCCAAGGCCCGGCCTCACCTCCGCCCGAGCACTTCGACGTGGGAGACCGTGTCTCCCATGATCAGTTCGGGTTGGGCAGAGTCATCGGAGTCGAGGGCGAGAACGCCGTGCTCATCGATTTCTCGGGCCGCCAGGGTCGGATCCTGAGCCCTTTCTCCAAACTGACCAAGCTCTGAAGACCCAGGCCCCCGGGCCGCCGCGATCCCCGTGACCGCGGCGGCCCGTAAAGGCATGTCCGGACCCGAAGCCGGGTCCGGAGCGGTGCTCAGAGGGACTTGGCCGCCGGCTTGACCATGCCGCGGACCGTGCGGGATTTCACGAACTCGCCGACGGCCGTCATCTCCCACTCGCCGGAGAACTGCTTGATCAGCTTGGCCATGATCACGCCGGTCTGCGGCTCGGCGCCCGTCAGATCGAAGCGGACGAGCTCCTCACCGGTCCGGGCGTCGAGCAGCCGGCAGTAGGCCTTCGCGACCTCGTTGAACTTCTGGCCGGTGAACGAGTTCACCGTGAAGACCAGTCCGGTGGCCTCGGCCGGCAGCCGGCCGAGGTCGACCACGATCGTCTCGTCGTCCCCGGCGCCCTCACCCGTGAGGTTGTCACCCGAGTGCTTGACCGAGCCGCCGAGGATGGACAGCTTGCCGAAGTAGCAGCTGTCCAGGTGGTTGCGATTCGGTCCGTAGGCGATCACGGAGGCGTCGAGGTCGATGTCCTTCCCGCGGAACGCGGGCTCCCAGCCGAGGCCCATCTTGACCTGGGACAGCAGCGGGGCGCCGCCCTTGACGAGCGACACCGTCTGGTTCTTCTGGAGGTTGACGCGGCCCTTGTCGAGATTGATCTTCCCGGCGCCCGCGGGAGCCGTCGGGGGAGCGGACGGCGGGACGGGGGCGGAGGGAGCGACCGGGGCCGCGATCCGGGGGCTGTCTCTTATAC
>NZ_JARJHW010000104.1:0-25404 GCF_040560175.1 Streptomyces panacea | reverse complement strand
TCGGAGATGTGTATAAGAGACAGGCGCAGCGGCCTGCGCCCGAAGGCCGCCCCCATCCCCTGGGCCGCCGTCGTCCGCGCCGCCGTCGCGCTCGCCACGCCGCTCGCCGTGGGGCTCGCCTACGACCGGCCCACCTACGGCGCCCTCGCCGCCATGGGCGCCCTGTCCGGCGTGATCAGCGACACCGCCGACGCCTACCGGCTGCGGATACTGAACATCGCGATCCCCCAGCTCCTCGGCGCGCTCGGTGTCACCCTCGGCACCCTCGTCTTCGACCGGGGCTGGCTCGCCGTCGTCGTGCTGACCCTCGTCGCACTCGTCTCCGGGATGATCTCCTCGATCGGCGCGGTGGCGTCCGTCTCCGGGCTGCTCCTGCTCCTCAACGCCGTCGTCGGCGCCGGTCTCCCGATGCCCCACCCCTGGTGGGTGGCCCCGCTGCTGCTCGCCTGCGGCGGCCTCTTCGTACTCCTGCTGTCCCTGCTCGGCTGGCCCTTCCGGGGCCGGATCGCCGAACGGACCGCCGTCGCCGACGCCTACCGCGCCTCCGCCGACCTGCTGGAGGCGGCGGGCCGCCAGGACACGGACGGCGAGAACGACGGGGAGTACGACGCGAAGCGGCAGGCCGTCACCGGGGCGCTGAACCAGGCGTACGACCTCGTCCTCGCCCGCCGCGCCCGCGACCACGGCAGGCGCAGCCCCCTCGTACGGCTGCTCTCGCAGCTCAACGTGCTCATCCCGCTGGTCGAGGCCGCACCCGCCGCCCATCTGCGGCGCCGCCCGCTGCCGGACGAGATCCCGGCCGCCGTACGGGAGTTGGCGCAGGCCGTCGACGAGAGCAGGCTCGGCGGCGCCGACCTCGCCCTGCCGGTGCCCGAGACCCCCTCCGAGCGCGCCGTCGATGTCGCGCTGCGGCACGCCGCGTCCGTCGTGCACAAGGCCGACCCCGACCCGTACAACGTGGACGACCGCCTCGGCCGCCCCGCCGCGCTCGGCGTCCGGATCCGGCGCGCCGGACGCGACGTGCTGTTCAGCGAGTCTTCCTGGCGCTACGGGCTGCGCCTCGCGCTCTGCATCGGTCTCGCGCAGTCCCTGGTGTCGCTGATCGACGTACCGCGCTCGTACTGGGTCGCCCTCACCGTCACCTTCGTCCTCAAACCGGACTTCGGTTCGGTCTTCTCGCGCGGCGTCCTGCGCGCGCTCGGTACGGCGGCCGGGCTCGTCGTCGCCGCGGCCGTGCTGTCGCACGTACCGCGCGGCTGGTGGGACGTGCCGGTGATGCTGGTGCTCGCCGCGTTCATCCCGGCGGTCTCCGCGAAGAGTTACGGCTTCCAGACTGCGGCCATCACGCCCGTGATCCTGCTGCTCTCCGACGTGCTCAACCACGAGGGGTTCGCGCTGGTGGTGCCGCGTCTCGTGGACAGTCTCATCGGCTGCGCGATCGCGCTGATCGCGGGCTATCTGCTCTGGCCGGAGAGCTGGCACACCCGGATCGGCGACCGGCTGGCGGACGCCGTCGAGGACACGGCGAACTACCTGGCGTACGCCTTCGGCCCCACCACCGGCCGCACGGAGGAGGAGACGGCGGCGAACCAGGCCGAGCGGGTGCGGCGGCGGCGCGTGATCTACCGCGATCTGTCCGTCGTACGCACCGAGTTCCAGCGCGCGCTCACCGAGCCACCGCCCACCGGGACGCGCGCCGCCGCCTGGTGGCCGCTGGTCGTCGCGCTGGAACGGATCATCGACGCGACGACGGCGGCGCGGGTGCGCGTCAACCACGGTGCGCCGCCGCCCGGCGCGGCCGAGATCGCGGACGCGGAGAGGCAGTTGCGGGAGCTGGCGGCGCGGGTGCGCTCCAGTGTCGTCCTGGTGGACGTGCGCAAGGGCTGGTCGGCAGCCGACGACGAGGGAGGGGTGCTCGCGCCGCTGCGTCAGGAGCTGCGGTCGGCGCAGGCGATCACGTCGCCTCTGCGGTGACCGGGCAACGGAAGTGGCTCAGTAGTCCGGCGCCTTCAGCGTCACCCAGACCCGCTTCCCCGGCCCCCGCCTCGGCGCCACCCCCCAGTCGTCGGCGAGCGCGGCGACCAGTGCCAGCCCGCGCCCGCACTCGTCGATGGGGTCGGGCGTACGCGGCCGGGGCAGCGAGTCCCCCGCGTCCTCGACCTCCATCCGCAGCAGCCCGTCCGCCCGCCGCACGGTCACCAGGATCTCCCGCCCCGGTGGCGACCCGTGCCGCAGCGCGTTGGTCACCAACTCCGACAGCAGCAACGCGGCCGTGTCGCCCAGCTCCCCGGGCATACCCCCCGGCGGCCCGCCCGGCGGGCTCATGAGCCCGCGCAGTGCCTCCCTGGCGCGGCCGACGCTGCGGGGGTGCCGGGGGAGGCGGAGCCTCATGTGCTGGTCACAGTCGTGGTTCATGAAGATGACCTTCCCCACGACAACGACTTTTACTTTCCGTACACATGAGGTGACTGTGTGCGGTTAGGCTTCGGCCCTTCTGGAACCGGTGCCCGGTCAGTGTCCGTGGAGTTCGTCCAGCACGCGCCGTTCGCGCTTCGTCGGGCGGCCCGCGCCGCGTTCCCGGACCGCCACCGGGCCCGCGAACTCGCGGGGCGGGGGCGGCGGGCTGTTGTCCACGTAGCACTGGACGGCCACCGGGGCGCCCACCCGTTTCCGTACGACCCGTGTGAGCACGACGACCCGTTCGCGCTCCGCGTGCCGGAGCCGGATCTCGTCACCCGGCTTGATTGCGTACGCGGGCTTCACCCGCTCCCCGTTGACGCGGACGTGGCCCGCGCGGCACGCGGACGCCGCCTGGGAGCGGGTCTTGGTCAGCCGCACCGACCAGATCCAGACGTCGGCGCGTACGGTCCCCTGGTCCCCGGTCCCGGCATGAGCTTCAGCAGCGGCCATGGGTCCGAGCTTAGGGCGTTTCCCCTTCGGGCGGACCCGCCACGGTCTCCGGAGCCGTATCCGGGTCCGCGTCCGAAAGCGCGTCCCGCACCTCGTCCGCCGATGTCTCCCGCAGCTCCTCCCCGACCACCAACCAGCGCGTGATCCCCACCGATTCGAGGAACGGCAGATCGTGGCTCGCGATCAGCAGCGCGCCCTCGTACGACTCCAGCGCGCCCGTCAACTGCCGCACGCTCGCGATGTCGAGGCTGTTCGTCGGCTCGTCCAGCATCAGCAGTTGCGGGGCCGGCGCGGCGAGCAGCACCGCGGCCAGCGCCGCGCGGAAACGTTCGCCGCCCGACAGCGTGCCCGCGAGCTGCTCCGCCCGCGCCCCCTTGAAGAGGAAGCGCGCGAGCTGCGAGCGGATGTGGTTGTCCGTGCTGCCGGGTGCCAGGCGGGCGACGTTCGCCGCGACGCTCAGCCCCGGGTCGAGCACGTCGAGACGCTGCGGCAGGAACCGTGACGGCACGAGGGTCCTCGCCTCCCCCGACAGCGGCGCGAGTTCCCCGGTGAGCGTGCGCAGCAGGGTCGTCTTGCCGGAGCCGTTGCGTCCGACGAGGGCGATCCGTTCGGGGCCGCGTACGTCGAGGGTCCCTTCCCGCAGCCGTCCGAAGCGGGGCCGTACCTCGTGCAGGGTCAGCACCGTACGGCCCGCGGGTACGGCGGTACGGGGCAGGCTCACCCGGATCTCGTCGTCGTCGCGGATCGCGTCCGCCGCCTCCTCGCGCCGCTCGCGCGCGTCGCTCAGCCGCTCCTCGTGGAGAACCCGCGACTTGCCCGCCGACTCCTGCGCGGCACGTTTGAGTCCGCCCGCGACGATCCGGGGGGCCTTGCGCTGGGCGTTGAGTTTCTTGTCGTGGCGCCGGCGGCGGGCGTTCTTGATCTGCGCCTCCTCCAGCTCCCGCTTCTGGCGGCGTACGTCGGCGTCGGCGGCGCGCAGCGTGCGGCCCGCCGCCTCCCGCTCGGTGGCCAGCGCCTCCTCGTACGCGGAGAAGCCGCCGCCGTACCAGCTCACCGAGCCGGCGCGCAGCTCCGCGATGCGGTCGACGCGCTCCAGCAGCTCGCGGTCGTGGCTCACCACGACGAGCACGCCGGAGCGCCAGGTGTCGACGGCTTCGTAGAGTCTGGCGCGGGCCGCCAGGTCGAGGTTGTTCGTCGGCTCGTCCAGCAGGAGGACGTCGGGGCGCTCCAGGAGCAGCGCGGCCAGGCGCAGCAGGACCGTCTCGCCGCCGGAGATCTCGCCGACGGTGCGGTCCAGGTCGATCGCGCCGAGTCCGAGGGAGCCGAGTGTGGCGACGGCGCGTTCCTCGACGTCCCAGTCCTCGCCGACCGTCTCGAAGTGTTCCTCGCGTACGTCTCCGCTCTCGATGGCGCGTACCGCCGCGCGGCGTTCGGCGATACCGAGTGCCGCCTCGACGCGGAGGGTGGTGTCGAGGGTGATGTTCTGCGGCAGGTGGGCGAGGCTGCCGCCGACGGTGACCGAGCCTGCCGTGGGGCGCAGTTCGCCGGCCAGCAGGTGCAGGAGTGTGGTCTTGCCGGTGCCGTTGGCGCCGACGAGACCGGTGCGGCCCCGGCCGACGTTCAGGGAGAGCCCGTCGAAGACGGGGGTGCCGTCCGGCCACTGGAAGGAGAGCGCGGAGCAGGTGAGGGAGGCGCTGGGGGGCAGGGCTGTGGACATGGTGGTGGTCCTCGCTGGCGCGGTGGGATGGGGGCGTCGTATGCGAGCACCACGCGGCGACCGGGCCCGTGCGGCGGGCCGGAGGGCTTGAGACCCAGGGGGATGCGGCTGTCCGAGAGGTCACGGACGGCACAGGCATCGAGGTCACGTCCACGCGGGGGGTACGGGCCGGAGGCAGAAGCCTGGAGCCGTACCGCGTGATGATCGCGAACCTCAGATGCGCAACGTCCACCTCTGTCGGAGACAACAAGGACGCGTCGAACGATAGGCGACGGAGGCGGGGGCGGCAAAGCGTTTCCGGAGCGCCGCCGGTCGGTGCGCGGCGGGGCGGGCCCGACCATCACTAAATAGAGCGTTCATTCTAGTGATGTGCTAGCTTGACCGCTGGATAGAACGATCGTTTTAGAAACGCGAAGTGCGCGAAGTGCGCGAAGCACCTGAAGAATCAAGCGAAGAATCAAAGGGGTTGTGATGCGGAAGCAGTGGGTCACCGTCATCGGACTGGGTCCGATGGGGCACGCGATGGCCAGCACGTTCCTCGACGCCGGTCACCGCGTGACCGTGTGGAACCGGACCAGGAGCAGGGCCGACGGCCTGGTGGCCAAGGGCGCCACCCTGGCTTCCACCCCCGCCGAGGCGCTGTCCGCCGGTGAGTTCGTCATCCTGAGCCTGACCGACTACGACGCGATGTACGCCGTCCTCGGGTCCTCCACCGACGCGCTGTCGGGACGGACGCTGATCAACCTCAGCTCCGACACCCCCGACAAGGCGCGCGCGGCGGCCACTTGGGCGGCAGGCCACGGCGCGCTGCATCTCACCGGCGGTGTGACGACGCCGCCCGACGGCATCGGAAGCCAGGACTCCGTCACCTTCTACAGCGGCCCGAAGAGTGTCTTCGAGGACAGCCGGGAGATCCTGGAAGTCCTCACCGGAACCGACTACCGCGGCGAGGACCCGGGCCTGGCCGCGCTGTACTACCAGCTCCAGATGGATCTCTTCTGGACGACCTCGCTGGCTTTCCTGCACGCCCTCGCGGTGGGCGACGCGCACGGGATCAAGGCCGGGGAACTGTTGCCGCACCTCTCCGCCACGGTCTCTTCGATGCCGCACTTCTTCGGCTTCTACACCCCGCGCATCGAGGCGGGCGAGCACCCGGGCGACGTCGACCGGCTCTCCATGGGCGTCGCGAGCGTCGACCACGTCGTGCGGACGTCCAAGGACGCCGGGGTCGACGCCGCGCTGCCGGAGGCGGTCCTGTCGATCTTCCGGCGGGGTATCGCGGCCGGGCACGCCGACGACAGCTTCACCAGCCTGATCGAGAGCTTCCGCAAGCCCGTCGCCTGACCCAGCGGGTCCGTCCGGTGGCCGGGTTCGTCCCCGATCACCGGACGGGCTCAGGGGGGCCGCTGAGGTCGACTCCGAACCGCCCCGGCCGCGGACGGCACGTTCACCTTGCGCGCCCGGCTGCCGTGGCACGCGGCCCCGGGCAGATGACAATCGCCGGACGGGCTGGAAGAAGCCCGTCCGGCGATTGAGGCACAACTACGTCGGACGTCAGACGCCGATGTCGCCGCCGTCCTTGCGCCAGACCGCCACGACCGACGGGCGGACCATCTTGCCGCGGCCGTCGGGCCACGCGCTCAGCGGGTTCTCGGCCGTCGCGCCGTCGATCTCGCCCGGGTGCTGCACCGCGACCAGGACGCGCCGGTCCTGGATGATCGGGCCACAGGTCTCCGCGCCGTTCGGAACGGTGAGGAACTGCTTCAGCTCACCGCGCCGCTCCCCCTGCGTCGCCACGCCGAACAGGCCGTCGTGCGAGCCGAGTTGGGCACCGTCCGTGGAGATCCACAGGTTGCCGTGGTCGTCGAACGCCACGTTGTCCGGGCACGAGATCTGGCTGACCTTGTCCTTCGGGAAGCCCGCGAAGTAGGTCGCCGGGTCCTTCGGGTCGCCCGCGACCAGGAACAGCCGCCAGGCGAAGCCGTCGCCCGCGGCGTCGTCCCAGTTCTCGGCGAGCTCCAGGATCTGGCCGTGCTTGTTGGCCTTGCGCGGGTTGGCCTCGTCCGCCGGTGCCTTGCCCGCGGCGCCGCGGTCGGAGTTGTTCGTCAGCGCGACGTACACACGACCGGTGCGCGGCGAGGGCTCGACGTCCTCGGGGCGGTCCATCTTCGTGGCGCCGACCTTGTCACCGGCGAGGCGCGTGAAGACGTACACCTCCTCGGCGGTCATGCCGGGCACGTGCGACACGTCGCCGGTGGCGAGCGGGATCCACACGCCGGAGCCGTCGAACTCGCCGTCCTTGGGCAGCTTTCCGCTGCCGTCGACGTCCTCGACCGGGCTGTCGCCGGTCAGCTTCGCGACGTACAGCGTGCCCTCGTCCAGCAGCGTGAGGTTGTGCTGGTGGGCGGCGCGGCTGTCGCCCTTCTTCATCGCCTTGGACGACACGAACTTGTAGAAGTAGTCGAACTTCTCGTCGTCGCCCATGTAGATGACGGCACGGCCGTCGGCGGTGAGGCGCGGCTGCGCGGCCTCGTGCTTGAAGCGGCCGAGCGCGGTGCGCTTGCGCGGCGTGAAGTCTGGGTCGTACGGGTCGAGCTCGACGACCCAGCCGAAGCGGTGCGCCTCGTTGGGCTCCTGCTTCAGGTCGAAGCGCTTGTCGAACTGCTCCCACTTGCGCTCGGTGGCGGCGGTGCCGATGCCGTAGCGCTTGTCGGTGGCGCTCGATCCGTTGGCGAAGTACTGGTTGAAGTTCTCCTCGCCCGACAGGATCGTGCCCCACGGGGTGGTGCCGCCGGCGCAGTTGTTGAGCGTGCCGTAGACCTTCTTGCCCGTACCGTCGACCGAGGTGCGCAGCAGCTCGGAGCCCGCGGCCGGACCGGTGAGCCGGAATTCGGTCGTGACGGTGATACGACGGTTCAGCTCGTGACGCGGTACGACGGTGAGCTTTCCGCTGCGGGGCTCCTCGTCCACCACGACGACCGACAGGCCGTGCGCGGCCCAGGCGATCTCGACCTGCTCGCGGGTGGGCTTGGTGGCGTCGTAACCCTTGAACATCAGGATTTCGTCGGTGTACTCGTGGTTGGCCACGAGGAGCTGCTTGCCGCGCTCGCGCTTGAGCGGCAGCAGGCTCAGGAAGTCGTTGTTGTATCCGAACTGGCCGGCCTGCGCCTTGGCGGTCTGCTTGTCCGGGTTGAACTCGGGGGCGCCGCGCAGGATCGGGTCGCCCCAGCGGATGACGATGTTCTGCGTGTAGCCGTCGGGGACGGTCACCTTGTCGGCGGTGTTGGGCGCGACGGGCGCGAAGCGCAGTCCGCGCGCGCCGTCGGTCTTCTTGCCGCCGCTGCCGTTGCCGTGGCCGTTGTCGCCTCCGACGAGAGGAGTGGCGGAGGCGGGGGTGTTGCCGGTGCCCGCGACGATGGCGGTGCCCGCGGCGGCGGCGACCGTCACCACGGCGGCGCCGCGCATGATCGAGCGGCGGGAGAGAGCACCCGCTATGACATCGCCGACGTACTCGTTGTCACTGGTGTTGGGCGTCTCGTGGAAACACGCGTCACCACAGCGGTAAAGGCAGGTCATGGCGGAACGTCCGCCCGGGTGCGAGTTCAGCAGCGGCAGCAGTTTGCGCACTTTCCCCTCCGATGGGCTTAACTCGGCGCGCCCTGCGCCGACAATGTGTCGGGATATGTACGGCGGTGACGCTATGCGCGTAGGCACGCGGTTCGGCGGCCTCAGGGTGAACGCGGAATGAATGTGCGTCGACCGGGCTCCGGAGGGGGTCACACGGCCACCACATTCCAGGTCCCGGGGCGCCCCTGCCGGGGCAGGCGCCGAGTGGCCGCTAACCTTACGTATCCGCCGTGGCCAGGGATGTTGAGTTCCGGTCGGGGTATGCCCCCGGATCCCCTGTTCCAAGTGCGGATATATGCCGCACCCAACTCATCTGAAAGGCCTCGCCCATGGGCATTCGGAGCTTGCTGCGCAAGGTGTTTGGTCGCGAGCGTGCGGAGCGTGACGAGTCGGCGGCCACGACGGTACCGGCCCAGACCGAGCGCACGCATCAGCCAGAGCCCACGACGCCAGTCACCACGACGACCACGGCCACGGTGCCCGCACCGGCCAAGGAGCCGTCACCCGCCGCTTCGAGAGTGACGGCGGAGAAGTCCACGACGAAGACGGAGAGGTCGCAGAGGACGGAGAGGTCGGAGGCGGAGAAGGCCGACGACCTGGTCGCCGCCGCGTTCGACAACCCGCGTACGTCGACGCCGGAACCGAGCGTCCCGGCACAGACGAAGCGGGAGGAGCCGAAGACGGCGACCGTCCCGGCACAGGCGCAGTCCGCGCCGGAGCCGGTGAAGGCGCCGGAGCCGGAGCCGGTCGTGGAGGCCGAGGCAGAGGTCGCACCCGAGCCCGCGCCGGTGGCCGAGCCCGTTGCCGCGCCGGTGGCCGAGGTCGTACCGGAACCGGCACCCGAGCCCGAACCGGTCGTCGTACCGGCCCCGGAGCCGGTCGTCGCCGCGGAGCCCGAGCCCGCGCCCGCGCTCGTCGTCGTGGCCGAGCCCGCGCCGGTGGCCGAGCCCAAGCCCGCGCCCGTCGTCGTGGCCGAGCCCGAGCCGGTCGCCGAGGTCGTCGTACCGGCACCGGCCCCCGAGCCCGCGCCGGTGGCAGTGACCGCCCCCGAGCCGGAGGCCGTTGCCACCCTCGAGCCGGCAACGCCGGGTGGCAAGCCCGCGTTCTCCCTCGCCCGGGTCAAGTCCCGCGCGCCCGGCCTCGTCGACGCGTACAAGGCGGCCGGCGTCGCGCTCAAGGATCTCGGTCTGGCCGGGGAGCGCGCGACCGTCTACCTCGTGCTCGACCGTTCGGGTTCCATGCGCCCGTACTTCAAGGACGGCAGCGCCCAGCGCCTCGGCGAGCAGGCGCTCGCGCTCTCGGCGCACTTGGACGAGAGGGCGACCGTGCAGGTCGTCTTCTTCTCGACGGACATCGACGGTACGGGGGATGTCTCCCTCACGTCGTACGAGAACCGGGTCGACGAACTCCACGCCGGGCTCGGCCACATGGGCCGGACGAACTACCACCGCGCGGTGGAAGAGGTCGTCGCCCTGCACGAGAAGGCGGGCAACCCCGGCCCCGCGCTGGTGATCTTCCAGACGGACGGCGCCCCGACGGCCAAGCAGGCGGCGGAGCAGGCGTTCGCGGACGCGGCGAAGCTGCCGCTGTTCTGGCAGTTCGTGGCGTTCGGCGAGCACGAGGCGAAGGGGTTCGACTTCGCGCGCAAGCTGGGCGCGGACGAGAAGGCGCCGAACGTGGCGTTCTTCCACGCGGGCCCGACCCCGAAGGACCTCCCTGACGCGGAGGTCTACGGCAAGCTGCTCGCCGCGCTCCCGGCCTGGCGGTCGGCCCGCAAGGCCTGACGCGCCCGACCCGCCCGACCCGTCCGACGTCCGGGACGTCCGACGCCCATCACGAGACGCGCCCTCCGTAGACCACGGAGGGCGCGTCTCGTTGTCTCGCGCCAAGCTCAGCATGTTGAACGTGACGTGCGACGGCGGCCAGATGCCGCACCCTGTCGGCAACGTGCCGGTGGGCAAGACATGGACGTACACGATCGCGGTGTCGGGCGGCGACACGCTCGACATCACGGTCAACGGCTCCACGACGCACTACGACATCCCGTCGTCCTTCTTAAAGTACAAGCAGTACTTCAAGGCGGGCTCGTACAACCAGTCGTCGTCCGACAGCACCACCAAGGGCGCGAAGGTCGGCTTCTACGGCCTCACCGTCTCGCACAGCTGAGCCGACCCCACGAAGCGCGGCGCTCCTGCCCCCTCGCGGGCGGGAGCGCCTTCTCCACCGGCGGACCGGTCGTTGTCAGTGCCGGGTGGCATGCTCCGGTCCCATGAACAAGGACCAGTTCTGGCAGCTCATCGAGGCCGCCCGCGCGCAGGAGTCGGACCTCGGGGACGGCAGGGCGGTCGCCCGCCGTGCGGGGGAACTGCTCGCCGACCGCCCGGTCGAGGAGATCGTCGCGGCCCAGCAGACCTTCTGGGACCTGATGGCCGCCTCGTACACGAGCCCGCTGTGGGCAGCCGCGTACATAACCAACGGCGGTTGCTCCGACGACGGATTCGACTACTTCCGCGGCTGGTTGGTGTCCCAGGGGCGGGACGCCTTCGAGCGCGTCGTCGCCGACCCCGACTCCCTCGCCGACCTGCCCGTCGTACGGGCCGCGGCGGCGGACGGCGCCGAGTGCGAATGCGAGGCCGTGCTGGGCATCGTCTGGGACGCCCACATCAAGGCGACCGGCGAGCAGTTGCCCGCCGACGCGTTCAGCATCCGGTACGCGGCGCTGGACCCCGCCTGGGGCTTCGACTTCGACGACCACGACGAGATGACTCGCCGCCTGCCCCGCCTGGCAGCCCTCTACTTCGCGCCGCGCCCGGACAGGGCCTAGTTGACGGTGGTGACCGCGACGACGGTCCCGACGGAGATCGCCGCCACGGTCCGCATCACCGCGGCGTTCACGGCTTCGGCGCCCCAACTGCCCTGCTCCAGTTCCTTCGCACGCTTGTAGACCTCGCCGGACCACGGGATGGAGCGGTGCAGCTGCGGCAGGGTGCCGCTCGCGGCGAGCAGCCCGATCAGCGCCGCCGTACGGGCATCGGGCTCCACGCCGTCGATCAGGACGGCGCGGACCTCGCCCATCAGGGCCTTCTTGTGCGCGGTGTCGGCGGCCTTCGTCACGGTCGTACGGAACAGACCCAGCGTCTTCTTGCTCTCCCGGCGCAGCATGCCCCGCTCGACGAGCCGGTCGAGCACGGTCTCGCGCATCCCTGTGCCGATCTCGATGAGGAGGGTCTGCACACCCCGCACCCGCCCGGCGACCTTCCCATGGGCGGCCTGGAGCACCGGATCCGGCAGCGGATCGCCGGCGACGGCGTGCACCTTCAGACCGTTCAGTCCCTTGTCGTCCTCATCGACGGTGACATGTCCACCGAGGCCGAGTTCGGCGAGGACGGCGCCGCCGAGGGTGTAGTACAGCGTCCCGGCTCCCGCGATCGCTCCCGACGTGTCGTCGAACATCAACAGCATCAGATCTTCGACGATGAGCGTCTGGTTCCGCATGGTCACTTTCCAACCGTTGGCATCGGGAGGTACCGACCCCGTAGGAAGCGGCCCTTTCGTCCAAGCTAGCCGCGGATGGACAGGGGGTGCCGGGTGGCCTGTCACCACTGTTCATGACAGACGTCATGGTTGTGGCGGCGACGCGTACCAGGGGCACGCGCTCCCGTCCGGGCCCACCGTGAGCCCGAACCGGTCGATGCCGGGCCTGCCCCGGTCGGCCCACCACATCACGGCGGCCTCCACCTCGTCCCACAGCCGACGCGGCCCCGACTGGTGGACCGCGGCGCCGCTGCCCCCGGCACGGAACTCGGCGGCGGCCCACGACCGACTCCCCAGATCGAAGAACCACGCCTTGCCGGCGTCCTCGCCTGTCCGGTTCACGACGTGGGCGCAGTCGGGCACGCGAAGCCCGATCACGAACCGCACGGCGTCGTACCGGCGCCCCAGGTCGGCCAGTGTGAGCGGTGTGTGGGACACGTCCGCGTCGCCGGGGAAGTCGGATGACTCCGGGACGTACGTCCGGAATCGGCCCCAGTCCAGGCGCTGGTCCCGCAGCTTCATGAACTCGACCATCCGCAGGAACGGCCCGACCGCGCGCCCGTCGTCCCCCACGGTCAGCCGGACGAGGGCGTCCTGGTCGCTGTAGTGGGTTCCCCACGGGGCGAGGATGATCCCGCCCGGCCGGGTCTGCTCCAGCCAGCGGGGCGGCAGGGCCCGTACGCCCGCCGTGGCGATCACCCGGTCGTACGGTGCCGCGTCCGCCCACCCGTCCCGGCCGTCGCCATGGATCACCAGGGGGCTCGGCTGCACCCGTGCCAGCACGGCGCGGGCCCGCGCGACGACCGCCGGGTCGATCTCGACACTGACCACGTCGGAGCCGCCCAACCGGCGGGCGAGGAGCGCGGCGTTCCAGCCGGTACCGGTACCGATTTCCAGCACGCGCATGCCATCGCCCACCGCCAGGTCCCGGAGCATGGCGGCCACGACCGACGGCATGCTCGCGGAACTGGTCGGCACGACGCCCGGCACGGTGCCGGTGTGCCGGCCGTCGTCCCACTGGGTCACGAGAGGCACGTTCGCGTACGCGGCCCGCTCCCACGCGTCGGGTTCATCGGCGCGGGACACGGGGACGCTGCGCCCCGTGACCATGTCGTGCGACCAGACGAGACCGGGAAGAAACCACGCGCGCGGCACGGTCCTGAAGACGTCGGCCCACTCGGGCGTCAGGGCTCCGGCTTCAAGGAGAGACCGCACCAGCTCGTCACCGGCGCGGCCTTCCTGCTCAGAGGCGAGCGTCACTTGCGATGGCCCCCGTCGCCGGGCGGCATCTCACCGTCCGGGGGCGGCGGCGGGGGTGGCGTCCAGGGCTGGCCGGGGTGGCCGTCGCCGCCGTCCCCGTCACCGCTGTTGCTCACGACCGGTCCAATCATCGTCTGACCCTCCCTTTCACGACACGTGCGGGCCCGTCAGGCAGACCGCCGAACGGGGTCTTGCGGCCCGGCCCCCTACAAGGGGCGGGAATCTCAACGGTCGACGCGTCGAGCACCGCTTCCTGTCGGCTACTCGGACTCGAAGTCGTTCTCGGCGAGGAGCTTTTCGACGCGCGCCCGGTGCGCCGCCTCCCACTCGTCCAGGGATTCGGCCGCCTCCTTGGCCAGCTTGGCCCGCGACGCGGAAAGCACCTCGTCCCGCCGGGCGCGCGGGGTCACCACGATGCCCTCCTCGTCGGCCACCACAATGTCCCCGGCGTTCACCGCCACCCCGCCGCACCGCACTTCGCGGTTCAGCGGCCCGACCGCCGCCTTGGTCCCCGGGACGGGGATGACGCCCCGCGCGAAGACCGGAAAGCCCGACTCCCGCACCTCGGCCAGATCGCGGATCACCCCGTCGAGCACGAACCCCGCGATACCGCGCCGTTGCGCGACGGCGCAGACGTTCCCGCCCGCGAGCGCGTAGTCCACGTCGCCCGCCTGCACGACGATCACCGAGCCCGGCTCCGCGCGGTAGATCGCCGCGTGCAGCATGAGGTTGTCACCGGCCGGGCACCGCACCGTGAACGCCGGACCGGCGATGCGCGGCATCGAGGGCCAGAGCGGGCGAATGCCGATGTCCATGACCTGTTCGCGGCCCAGAAAGTCGGCGAGCGTGGTCGGGGGGATGTCCTTGAATCCACTGACGTCGTTCATGTACTTCCCTCTGACGGCGCGGCGCCGGATCCCTCAGATCGTTGGAGGTGAGGCCGGCGGTGGCGGTGGCGGTGGTGACGACGGTGGTGGCGGTGTCGATGTCGATGTCGGCGATGGATCCACCGGCGGCCGAGTCGGGCCGGCCTGCGGGCCACGGTATTGCAGCCGCGGATAGTTCCGCGGCGGATGCGGATGCGGATACGGCGGCGGCGGATACTGCGGCGCGTACGGAGGCGGATACTGCGCGACCGGCGGCGGCGCCGGCGGGTCGGGCCGGGACACCAGGAGACGTATCAGCGCCGCCAGCATCCCCGGCCCCACCAACACGGCGACGTACAGGACCATGAAGTACTCGTCCTCGGCCGTCGACTCGCCGTCGAAGTAGACGTCCGGCCGGCGATCCTGGCTGTAGAGGTACGCGATCAGCAGAGCAAGCATCGAAATGCCGATGTAGATGCCGATCCACAGCCGCCGCGCGGAGGGGTTCCGGACGGGCAGCAGCCCCAATATCAGCCATAAGAGCACCACCGGTAATCCAAAGGTGATCGCCATCCAAAACCCCCGATACGAGATGGATTTTGACCTTCGCACACCCACTGCACCTTGTCACCGGGGCAGCCGACTTCGGCGCGCCTACGGCCGCCCCCGCCGACTGTGCTCGTTGCGCTCCGCCAGCCGAACGCTCAGATCAGTCGGCGGCTGCGCGGGCGGTACGTAGTCCGGGCACTTCGGGCCGCCGCACTCGCACTTGGGCCACGCGAGCGCGGCACCCGGCCCGAGAAGCTGTTCCGCGTCGTCGCCGCCGTCGCCGTCGCCGTCCAGTTTCCGCACCACCAGCACCCCATCCGTACCGAACGCACTCATCAACCGGGCCAGAACCCGTCGCGCCTCGCTGCCGCTCACTCCGCGACCCCCTTCAGTCCTTGTTCAACGCGCCGAAGCAGCTCAGGTGTCACCGGTGCGTACACACGGGGGACGGACTCGGGCACGAGCCGCCAGAAGCCACCCCCGTGCACGACGGCGTCGAGATCGGCCGCATCGGCGGCGACACGGGACGCCCTCAGAGCGTCTGGTTCGAACATGAGTAGGACGCACCTTCCGTCATTGCGTAATTACGTTCCGTGCATCAAGAATCGGCAGATGCGGCCGTGTCCAAAAGGGTTCGGCCATAGCCGGGTTGCCGTTGGACACAGGGGAGTTCTCATGGGGGCACGGAAGTCGAACGCAGGTCAGAGGCCGTCGGCACGGCAGATGCTGGCGAGGGAACTGGCGCGGTTGCGCGAGGAGTCGGGCAAGTCGTTGGCCACGCTGGGCGAGGAGACGACATATGACCGTGCGTACCTGCACAAGCTGGAGACAGGGGCGCGGGTGGGGTCACCGGAGGTGATTACGGCCCTGAGCGGGGTGTACGGGACGGGTGAGCAGTTGTTGATGCTGTGGCAGTTGGCACGGGAGGACGCGTTCGCGGACAAGTACAAGCGGTTCATGCAGTTGGAGGCGAAGGCGACGGTCCGCTACGAGTACGCCGCCGGCGTCATTCCGGGTCTGCTCCAGACCGAGGGGTACGCACGCGAGGTACTACAGGCGGCCCGCCCACGCGACGACAACGATTTGGCGGAACAGGTCGCGGCGCGGCTGGGACGACAAGATCTGCTACGGGGTGACGACCCGCCGCACTACCGAGCCGTGCTCGATGAGTCCGTACTACGACGAGGGGGACGCGACTCCAAGGAGTGGGCGACCCAACTCACGCATCTCGTGACGGTCGGCCAACTGCCCAACGTCACGATCCAGGTGTTGCCTTTCGCTGCGGGGCTACACGCCCTCATGGGGACGTCGCTCACGATCCTGTGGCTCCCTGACGGCAAAGCCGTCGCCTACACCGAGGATCAGCACTCCGGCCAACTGTTGGAGTCCACAAAGGACGTTGAAGACCTGCGACTGTCCTACGATCTCCTGCGAGACTTGGCTCTCTCGCCCCGGGAGTCCGTGGCGTTCATCAAGCGACTGATGGAGGACGGCACATCATGCGCACCCGAACCGAGTTGAGCACCGCACAGTGGCGTAAGTCCAGCTACAGCAACTCCGACGGCGGCAACTGCGTCGAGATCGCCGACGGCCACCCCGGCATCGTCCCCGTCCGCGACAGCAAGACCCCCACCGGCCCAGTCCTACTCCTCACCCCCGCCGCCTGGGAAGACTTCATCGCCTACGCCAGCACCCAAGCTGATGCCTAGCCCCGACCTGAGCGCCGCGAACTGGCGTAAGTCCAGCTACAGCAACGGCGACGGCGGTCAGTGCGTCGAGATCGCCGACGGCCACCCCGGCGTCGTCCCCGTCCGCGACAGCAAGACCCCCACCGGCCCGGTCCTACTGCTCACCCCCGCCGCCTGGGGCGACTTCGTCGCCTACGCCGGCACCCAAGCTGATGCCTAGCCCGGTCCTCCTGCTCCCTCGGAGCGGGCGGAGGGCTTGAACGCTCATGGGGCTACACGAGTTACAGGCACGGGCACTGCGGATCCACGATCTCTACGACGAGTTGAACCAGCGCACGCGCGGCCGGGTCTGGACGCGCGAGGAGTTCATGCTGGGCTGCCGCCCGAGTGGGGCTCCCCGGCCACCCGCCTTCCGGCGGATCCGCACGCCCCCAGCCGAAGTGAGGCCGACGCGCATGAAGAGGGATATGGATCTCGCGGCGTACGAGGAACGCGCCCGCAACGGACCTTGTTTCGTCTGCGCGTTTCTCCGGGGAGACCCCGACTACCGCCACGAGACCGTCTACGAGGACGACGCCCACATCGCGTTCCTCGACCGCTGGCCCACTCTCCCCGGCCGGGTCCTCGTCGCGCCCAAGGCCCATCTGGAGCATGTCGTCAGGGACCTGGACCAGGCCGCGTACACCCGCCTCATGCTCGTCGTACGGCGCGTCGCGCTCGCCGTGGAGAGCGTGCTGCGGCCGGAGCGTACGTACCTGCTCTCACTCGGCAGCCAACAGGCCAACTCCCACCTGCACTGGCACATCGCCGCGCTGCCGCCCGGGGTGCCGCCGGAACGGCAGCAGTATCACGCGCTGATGACCGAGAACGGGGTCCTCGCGCCACCTCCCGAGGAGATCGCCGCCCTGGTCACGCGTCTGCGCGCGGCACTCTGAGCGGACTGACCCAGCGGCTCCACTTCTCCTCCGCCGCGACCGCCACGAACGTTTGATTTCACCACCCCCGGCCGGAGATCATGGCGCCTTGGCCCGGGGGTCAGCCGGGAACGGGGAAGCGGGACAACGGGGAGGGCGCGCGAATGGCGTGGGACGAGTGGGAGGGGCTCAAGGCCGACGCGGAGGGGCGCGGTTCCACACAGATGCAGCTCAACCAGCATGCGTTCGATCCAGGCGGCAGCGGTCCCTCGGAGAGCCTGAAGTCGGACAAGAAGGCGTGGGTGACGGCCGGCGAGGGCGTCACCGGCCTCAAGGCCGACATCGGCAAGGCGTTGACGGCTCTGGAGAACGGGCAGGCCGGGCTCGGTGACACCACCGGATGCCAGAGTGCCGCCGCGCAGAAGGAGTTGTACGACTCCTGGAAGAAGTACGTCGGCGATGTGAGCAGCAGGTGCGGTGAACTCGGCGGCCTGCTGGAGAAGTCGGGCCACGACCTGGCGAAGTCCGACCAGTCCGTCCTCACGGACCTGGACTCGCTCAAGGTCAAGTACGCGGACACCGAGGCCGTCGGCGGCCAGGCCCCGAAAGAGAAGTGATCTACCGTCATGGATCTCGCGACGCTGAAGTCCTTCAAGCCGTCGGAGTACGAGGAGGCCGCCGACGGTTACCGGACGACCGGTGACATGGCCAGTGCCGCCAAGGACACGGTCAACAACCGGATAACGGCCGGCATGACCAACCGGCTGAAGGGCGAGGCGGCGGCGGCCGCCCTGCGGGAGCTCCGGAACCTGTCGAAGAACTTCCACTACGCGCAGACCGAGTGCGGTCTGGTGAGCACCGCCCTCAACGGTTTCGCCTTCGACATGGCGGCGGCCAAGCGCAAGCTGGACACGGCCATGGAGGACGCCCGCGCCGACAACTGCTCCGTGCAGCAGGACGGTTCGGTCAGCTATCCCGCCGGAAAGAAACCGGGCGAGGAGAAGAACGAGCCGGGCGGCACGGTGTCCGGGAGCGCCGGGGGCAGCCCGACGTCCGACGCCCTGGAGCGGCAGGCGGCGGGCATCCACCCGAACCCGTACTACGGCAGGGCGATGGCGTACGCGAACCGGATCGCCGACGCGCTGAAGGAAGCCACCGACGCGGACGCGAAGTGGGCGCCGAAGCTGCGCGCGCTGAAGGCCGACGACGACCTGACCGTCTCCAAGCAGGACTGGTCCGACGCGCAGTCGGACATGGGCGGGGTCCGCGAGGCCGGCCAGAGCTATCTCGACTCACTGCCGCAGGTCCCGAAGGACGGCCCCCCGGCGGCCAACGCGGAGTGGTGGAAGAAGCTCAGCCCGGAGGAACAAGCGGCCTGGCTCGCGCTGCGGCCCGACACGGTGGGGGCGCTCGACGGGCTGCCCGCCACGGTTCGCGACGAGGCGAACCGCGTCGTCCTGGAGGAGAAGCGGGGCCAGCTCCAGATGGAGCTGGACTCCATGCCCAAGCCGCCCGCCAACGAGTGGACGTGGATCACGGCGGGTGCGTACCCGTCCAAGGTGCACACCGACGAGTGGATGGCGTGGCAGAACAAGCACGGCGACCGGTACGAGCAGCTCAACAAGTCCCTCAAGGGGATGGGGAGCATCCAGGACCGCTTCGACAGGACCGGTGAGAGAGGTCTGCCCGAGGCGTACCTGCTCGGATTCAGCCCGGAGGGCAACGGCCGGGCGATCGTGGCCAACGGCAATCCGGACACGGCCGACCACCAGGCGGTGTATGTGCCGGGTACGACGTCGAATCTGGGCGGGATCGGGGGCGACATCGGCCGGATGGAGAATGTGTGGCGTGTGGCCGACGGCGCCAACAATGGTTCGGTTTCCACGATCACCTGGCTCGGGTACGACGCCCCGCAGGACATCGTCAAGGATTCACCGTTCAGCCACTACGCGGATGACGGCGCCCCGGCCTACAACCGCTTCCTCGACGGCCTCGACTCGTCACGTACTGCCGATTCGGACCCGCACCGCACGGCGATCGGCCACTCGTACGGCACGACCCTCATCGGATCCGCCGCCCGGCAGGGTGATCTGAACGTGGACGACGTGATCTTCGCGGGCAGCCCCGGCGTACAGGTGAGCAACGCCGATCAGATGGATGTCCCGAAGGGGCACGTCTGGAACCAGGAGGCGAAGGGGGATGTCGTCCCCGACGTCGGACGCTTCGGGCACGGCGGAACCGACTGGCACGGAGCCTTTACGACTCCGAGTGACGAGCGCTTCGGCGCCAATCAGTTGCAGACGGACACCGAAGGTCACAGCGACTACTGGAAAGAGGACACAGACAGTCTGCGGAACCAGGGGCTTGTGGTGGCGGGCAAGGGTGAGAACGCCGACCTCAAGCCGCCGCCGGACCGCTACCGGGGTATGCGGTAGAGATGACCACGCACCGCGGCACGTGCCAGGCTGACGATCGATCCATGAAATGCCCGACCGACAGAGGCTCCTCGACTTGAAGACCAAGCTGAGCGCATCCGCGCTCCTCCTGTCCCTCGCCCTCACGACCCTCACTGGATGCGGCATGACTGACAGCAAAGGCTCCGACGACTCCGGCAGCTCTGGCAGCTCCGACGAAGTCCCCAGCGCGGGCACCAGCAACACGGAGGACGCCGCCGACAGGGCGGAGCAGGTCTCCAGCGAGCTGTACGACCTGATCGGCATCAAGGGGAAGGCGTCCGAGACCGGACCGGGCGTCTCGGAGTGCGGCGACAAGGATCCGGAGAAGTACTTCAAGATCTTTCACCCGTGGACCTTCACCCCGCCATCGGCCGATCAGCTCGAAGGTGTGATGGAGCGGCTCAAGACGGAACTGCCCAAGAACGGTTGGAAGGTTGTCGAGTACGGCCCGGACAACAGCATGAACAAGAATCTCAACCTCACGGCCGACAACGACGAGAAGAAGTACAGCGTCAAGATCGCGTACTTCGCCAAGGACGAATCGCCGAACCTCAACCTGATGCTCGTCTCCGGCTGCTACCAGGTCCCCGACGGCGAGAAGGTCTACCGCTTCTGAGGCTCCGCGCCGACGCCGCTTCCCGTCAACGCGCCGCCGACCCCGCCGACACCGCCCCGCACACTCACGGCTGCACAGCGATGGCGATCTTGCCGCGTGGGCGTCGGCGGCCCTCGCCGGCAGAGCCGCCTTCCAGCAGTGTGTGCGCCTGTGCGACGTCGGCCAGGGGTAGTACGGCGCCGATCACCGGCCGGAGTTTGCCCTGGTCGACCAGCCGGCCGAGGGCCGCGAGCTTCGCACGGCCGGGGCTGACGAAGAGGAAGTGGTACGTCGCGTTCACGCCCCACGCGGCGAGCAGGTTCTGAGGCTCGGGGATGTCCACGACGGACACCACGCGGCCTCGGTCGGCGAGGACCTCCGGGCTGCGGGCGAGAGTGTCCCCGCCCACCGTGTCCAGCACGACGTCCACCCCGCCCCGCGCGCGGACCTGCGGCACGTAGTCACCGGCCGAGAAGTCGATCGCGATGTCGGCTCCCAGTCCGGTGACGAACTCGTGATCCCTCGCCCGCGCGGTGGTCACCACCTCGGCTCCCAGCGCACTGGCGAGCTGGACGGCGACCGAGCCGACCCCGCCCGCGCCGCCGTGCACCAAGACCCGTTCCCCGACCCGCAATCCGGCTCGTTCGACCAGTGCCTCCCACGCCGTCACGCCCACGAGCGCGAGACCTGCGGCCTCGACGTGCGACAACCGTGCGGGCTTGCGGGCGACCAGGACCTGGTCGACCACGTGGAACTCGGCGTAGGTCCCCTGCCCGGCGAACACCGGCGCCAGGTACCAGACCTCGTCCCCCGGCTGGAAGTCGTCCGCCCCGGGGCCGGTCCCGGCCACCACGCCCGACACGTCGTTGCCGATCACCGCGGGCAGCGCGACCTCATCGCGGTAGTCGCCGCGCCGGGTCTGGAGGTCGAGAGGGTTCACGGACGTGGCCAGCACGCGCACCAGCACCTGCCCGGGTCCGGGAGTGGGTCTTGGCAGCTCTCGGGTGGCGAACGCGGTGGCCGCGTCACCGAAGCGGACGAGTTCCACCACGCGCATCGAAGTCGACATGCCACGACCTTAGATCGAGATATCGCGAATCGTCAATATGTACTTGCGCTACGATCACCGCATGTTCTCGGAGGCAGAGTTGCTGGCTGTGTTCCGGGCCCTGTCCAACCCGGCCCGCCGTCAGATGCTGGTGTGGCTCAAAGAGCCGATGAGTTTCCCCGGCCAGGAGCCCGCCGACGTCGAGATCGGCGTCTGCGTGACCGACATCCAGCAGCGAACAGGTCTGGGGCAGTCGACCACCTCGCAGTACCTCACGATGCTGCGGCAGGCAGGCCTGGTGATCGCCACCAGGCGGGGCAAGTGGACCTACTACCGCCGGGACGAGGCGAACATCGCCCGTCTCCTGGAGACCTTGCGCGACGTGTTCTAGACCGTCCCGGACCGTTCTGGACCGACCTGGACCGACCTCGACCGTCCTGGACCGAACGCCCTCCGAGAGCGGGCGCCGCCCCCGTCACCGCCCCGGCACCCCCGGCAGCTTCACCCGCACCGCCAGGCCCCCGTCCTCCCCGCCCGGCTCCGCCGTCACCGTGCCGCCGTGGGCCGTCACGATCGAGCGGACGATCGAGAGACCGAGGCCCGCGCCCGGACCCATCCGGTCGCGGCCCTCGCCCCGGCGGAAGGGTTCGAAGAGGACCGCGACCTCCTCCGGGGCGATGCGCGGGCCGTTGTTCCGTACGGTCAGGGCCGTACCCGACACCGAGACGGCCACCTCGCCCTTCCCGTACGCCTGCGCGTTGGCCAGCAGATTGCCGACCAGCCGGTCCAGCAGCGCCCGGTTGCCCCGTACACCGCCGGGCTGCGCCACCGTCACCGTCAGACCGTGCCGCGCCGCCTCCTCCGTCACCAGCTCGCCCCACCGGATCTCCTCCTGGTCCTCGACCTCCCGCTCGCTGCGCGCCAGGACCAGCAGCCCCTCGATGAGCCGTTCGCTGCGCCGGTTGTTGTCGAGCAGCATCTCCTTCGTACGGGCCAGGTCCTCCGGCGAGTCCGCGCCCGCGAGGCCCACCTGGATCGCCGTGCGCTGCGTGGCCAGCGGTGTACGCAGCTCGTGCGAGGCGTTCGCGATGAAACGGCTCTGGCTGTCGAAGGCCTTCTGGAGCCGGCCCAGCAGCTCGTCGAGCGTGTCGCCCAGCTCCTTCAGCTCGTCGTCGGGGCCGGTGGAGCCGATCCGCTCGTGGAGGTTGCGCTCGGAGAGCAGCCGCGCCTTCGCCGTCATGGCGTGCACGGGCCGCAGCACGCGCCCGGCCGTCCACCAGCCGACGCCGACCGCGCACAGCGCCATCACCACCAGGGCGCCCACCGACCAGAACAGCAGCTCGTCCGAGGCGGCGTCGCTGACGTTGTCGGTGAGCTGGGTGACGGTGACGGGCGCGAGCTGGCCCTCCTCGGTGAGGAGGTAGCCGTTGCCGGACGCGGGCGGCTGCGCCGGGACGACGCGGGCCGCGATCTCGGCGGCCTCCGACTCCGTACCGGCACTGGACAGCAGATTCACGACGGTGAGCAGACAGCCGCCGAGGACGAGGAAGACCGCGCCGTAGACGAGGGCGATCCGTTTTCTGATGGCGCCGGTCAAAGCACGTAACCCCCTCCGTCCACGTCCACCGTCCGGATGAGCGCCGGATCGCCGAGCTTCACCTCCAACTGCCCCACGCAGACGCGTACGACACCGGAGAGCGGGTCGGTCTGCGCGTCCCACGCCCGCTCCAGCAACTGCTGCGCGGTCACCGCCTTGCCGTCCGCCTCCAGCAGGATCTGGAGCACGGTCAGCTCCTTGACGGAGAGATCGAGGGCCAGGCCGTCACGGACCGCCGTACGGCCCACGGTGTCGAGCCGCACGCCGCGCCGCTCCAGCGTCGGCGGTAACGCCCGGGAACTGCGCCGGCGCAAAGCCCTTACCCGCGAGACCAGTTCGGGGAACTCGAACGGCTTGCCCAGATAGTCGTCCGCGCCCAGGTCGAGCCCTTTGACGCGCTCCTCCATCGAGGAGGACGCCGTGAGCATCAGGATCCGGGTCCGGGACTCGTCGGCGACGAGCTTGCGGGCGACGTCGTCGCCGTGGACGCGGGGGAGGTCACGGTCGAGGACGACGACGTCGTAGTCGTGCAGTCCGAGATAGGCGAGGGCGGCGTCCCCGCTGTAGACGGTGTCGACGGCGAAACCGGCCCGCCGCAGCCCGGTGGCGATCAGCTCCGCCAGGATTTCCTCGTCCTCGGCGACCAGCACCCGCATGATGACCCTTCCCGCCCGACCTACCCGATCCGTGCCGTCTCTCCTTCTTAAGATGCGCCGACCGGGGTCATAGGTTGTGCCGGATCCGCACTCTTTAACCACACTCTCAGGTTTAAGTGAGGTGAAGGGACCTGTGCCGGGCCGTTAGGATTTCGACCATGGCCGCCACTGGATCCGAAGAGCAGGGTGGGCGGGCGTACTACGTCACCACCCCCATTTACTACGTCAACGACGCTCCTCACCTGGGCCACGCCTACACGACCGTCGCAGGCGACGTGCTCACCCGCTGGCACCGCCAGCGCGGCGAGAAGGTGTGGTATCTCACGGGCACCGACGAGCACGGTCAGAAGATCATGCGCACGGCCGAGGCGAACGGTGTCAGCCCGCAGGAGTGGGCGGACAAGCTCGTCGACGAGGCGTGGCGGCCTCTCTGGGAACACCTCGACATCCGGAACGACGACTTCATCCGGACGACGGAGAAGCGTCACACGGACCGCGTCCAGGAGTTCGTGCAGGATCTGTTCGACAAGGACGAGATCTACAAGGGCGGCTACGAGGGCCCGTACTGCGTGGGCTGCGAGGAGTACAAGCTCCCGGGCGAACTGCTCGACGGCGAAGGTCAGTTCGCGGGGCAGAAGCTCTGCGCGATCCACAAGACGCCGGTGGAGATCCTCAAGGAGGAGAACTACTTCTTCAAGCTGAGCGAGTACGGCCCCAAGCTCCTCGCGCACTACGAGGCCAACCCGGGCTTCATCCAGCCGGAGTCCGCGCGCAACGAGGTCGTGAACTTCGTCAAGCAGGGGCTCCAGGATCTGTCGATCTCACGGTCGACGTTCGACTGGGGCGTGCCGGTGCCGTGGGACGAGAAGCACGTGATCTACGTGTGGATCGACGCGCTCCTCAACTACGCGACGGCCGTCGGCTACAACGAGAACCCGAAGAAGTTCGAGGAGACCTTCCCCGCCGACGTCCATCTCGTCGGCAAGGACATCCTGCGCTTCCACGCGATCATCTGGCCCGCCATGCTGATGGCGCAGGGCCTGCCGCTGCCGGGCAAGATCGCCGCGAACGGGTGGCTGATGGTCGGCGGCGAGAAGATGTCCAAGTCGAACCTGACCGGCATCAAGCCGCAGGACCTGACCTCGCACTTCGGCGTGGACGCGTACCGCTGGTACTTCCTGCGGGCCATCTCGTTCGGCCAGGACGGTTCGTTCTCCTGGGAGGACTTCTCCGCCCGGTACACCTCCGAGCTGGCCAACGACTACGGCAACCTCGCGTCGCGCGTCGCGGCGATGGTCGGCAAGTACTACGGCGGCACGCTGCCGGAGACGACGTCCGGCGGGGTCGCCGAGCAGGCCGTACGGGACGGGCTGGCGAAGGCGGTCACCGAGGCCGACCGGAAGATCGGCGAGGAGCTGGACTTCCAGGGCGGCATCCTGGCGATCTTCGACTTCGTGAAGCAGGTCAACGGCTACATCACGGAGCAGGAGCCGTGGAAGGTCGCGAAGGACACGTCCCCGGACGGTCAGGCGGCGCTGTCGACGATCCTGTACACGGCCTCGGAGGCGCTGCGCGGGGTGGCGGTGCTGCTGAACCCGGTGATGCCGGAGACGTCGCAGAAGCTGTGGGACTCGCTGGGCGCGGACGCCGCGCTGGGGGCCCTGGCGGACCAGCGGGTGCAGGACGCGGGCACGTGGGGCCTGCTGCCGGCGGGCACGACGGTGACGAAGGGCGCGGTGCTGTTCCCGCGTCTGGAGGAGAAGCCCGCGTAGGTCTTCCGGCGCGGCGACCGCGTCGCGCGGCTCGCGGGCCGCGCTTGTGCGCGACCGCCGACCGGGCTGCCTTCGCAGCCCGGCCGGCGGCATCTCAAGCCCGCCGCGGCCGTCCAGTTCCGCTCGGCGACCATGGCGAACCGGTCGGGCGGGCATCTCAAGCCCGTCCGGCGGCCAGTTCCGGCCCGTCCGGCGTTCGAGGACACCGCCGCCCA
>NZ_JARJHW010000103.1:0-25589 GCF_040560175.1 Streptomyces panacea | reverse complement strand
AGACAGTCCCCGCCCGGATCCCCGTCCTCTCCCGTCACGACGACCTTCGCGTCCAGCCCTGTGCGCGCCACGACGTCGCACACCAGCGGTTCGACGGGGCACGGCGACAGATCCGCGTGCTCGGCCCCCGCGTCCAGCCGGGATATCTCCAGCAACTCCTCGACCAGCGTGCTCAGCACCCGTACCCGGTCGCGCACATATCCGGCCGCCTCACCCTCCGGCAGCAGTTCGGCCGCCGTCACCAGCCCCATCAGCGGTGTACGCAGTTCGTGCGCCACGTCGGCGGTGAAGCGCTGCTCGCCGAGGAGCCGCTTCTGGAGCGCTCCGGCCATCGTGTCCACGGCCGTGGAGATGTCGGCGATCTCGTCACGCGGCCGTGGTCCCGCCGCGATCCGCGCGTCCAGATCCCCGGCGGCGATACGGCGCGCCGTACCGGCGGCCGTACGCAGCCTGCGGCTCATCCGCCCGGCGGTCAGCACCCCGAGCGGCAGCACCACGGCGGTGGTGATCAGACCGGCCACGACGATGCTCGCGTCGAGCGCGCCGATGTCGCGCATCGTGGTGGTCAGATCGACACGTACGGAGAGCACCCGGCTCCCGGCGGGTCTGGCCGCCCACATCGCGGGCCCGGCGGACCCGGTGGTGTACTCCGTCCCCCGGCGCCCCTCCGCGACCAGATCCCGCAGACCACCGGGCAGTCCCGGCGCGTCGAGGATCGCGCCCGAGCCCTGGACGTCGCCGGTACGGGCGTAGTTCAGCGCGGCCCGGTCGAGGGTGACGCGGGCGGACTCACGCGCCTGCGACAGCTCACGGTTCCGGGAGAACTCGTGCACCAGTACGCCGACGGCCGCGGCGACCGCGCAGGCGGCAGCGGCCACCAGCGCCGCGATCCGCCATCTGAGGGCCATCGTCAGCGCCGCAGTTTGTAGCCGAAGCCGCGGACCGTCTCGATCCGGCCGGCGCCTATCTTCGCCCGCAGGCGCTGCACATGGAGATCGACGACCCGGGTGTCGCCGTGCCAGGCGTGGTCCCACACCCGGCTGAGCAGCGTACGGCGCTCCAGTACGACTCCGGGTGAACCCGCGAACTCCAGGAGCATCCGCAGCTCGGTGGGCGTCAGCGCGACCACCTCTCCGGCGCGCCGAACCTCCATGCCCCGGGTGTCGACCGTCAGATCGCCGAAGGCCAGCACGGTGGAGTCCACCTGCGCGTCGGGGCCCGCGCCCGGGCCGCTCGGTGTGAACGAGACCCGGCGCAGCAGGGAGCGGATACGGGCGACGAGCACCGCGCTCTCGCAGGGTTTGACCACGTAGTCGTCGGCGCCCGCCTCCAGCCCCGACACGACATCGAGGGCGTCACCGCGCGCGGACATCATGAGGATCGGCGCCAGGCTCAACTCCCGGACCCGGCGGCACAGTCCGATGCCGTCGAGGTCGGGCAGCATGACGTCGAGCAGCAGCAGGTCGGGCTGGGTCTCCCGGAACATCTCAAGCCCCGTGAGCCCGTCGGCCGCCGTGGACACGGTGAATCCGTACCGCTCCAGGAGCATCCGCACGGTGTTGCGGATCACCTCGTCGTCCTCGACCAGGAGCAGATGTGCCTCCGCCGCCGTGGGGGGCCGGGACGAACGTGCCGGTCTCATCACGGTGTCGGCTCCCAGGTCTCGGTGCCGGTAACGGAGCGCGGTCGCTGAACGGGCGCCTCCTCCGGGGGCATCGCCTTCTCGGGAGCCAGTGGATCGGCCGCCCGAGGGCCGTCGTCCGACCCCTTCCACGGATTCTCCACGGTCATCACCTCGCCGTTCCACCGGTAGCGGGTGGTGACCCGGCCGGTCTGGCCCGCCGACGTGAGGATCAGGTCCGTGCCGAAGGTCTCGCCGGTGAGCCCGACAGGCCCGAAGTTGATCAGCACCGGGCGCACGGTGTCGCCGGACGCCCGGTAGACCTGGATGAGTGTGAGCCCGGAGGCCGGTTCGTCGAGCGCCACCACCAACTCGTCCTGCCCGTCGGAGGTCAGGTCCTTGTAGACGGGCTCGCGCAGACCGCACCCGGACCCGGGGCAGTTCCGCAGCGCGCTACGCACGAAGTCCGGCACGTTGGGGTCCCGCGTCAGCAACTGCCGTACCGACAGCTTCCTGAGGCCGCCCGTCGGCACGGTGACGTTCTTGACCGGCAGATAGCGTTCGAGGCTCTGTTTCTCGGCTTCCCCACTCGTCGGCGGCTCCGGCGGCGCGTAGTCGGGCCACAGGGGCGCTGAGCTGACCGGCGGCGACAGGCTGGGCGCCGGGCCGCCGTCCCGTGCCCCGGTCTCGGCCGCGCAGCCGGCGGACCCCGCGAGGGCCGTCGCGACGGCCAGAGCGGCGAGGGCGAGGGGCCGGCCGCGCCGCGGCGGGCCGGTGTGGGGGAAGCGGCGCATAGACGGGTCAGCGTACCGGGGCCGGGTTCCTGAACATGCCGGGGGAGACGCCCGTATCCCTCTGTGCACCTCCGCCCCTGCCCATGTCGAGGAGACCGGCCCATGAACGAGTACATCAATCTGCAAGCCCTCCCGGACGGTGAGGCCGAGTTGCGTCTCGTCGTCCGTCTCCAGTGGGAGGACGTCGCGGCGCTCGGCCAGGAGGCCGGCCGGCTGGCGCACCAGATGCAGCGTCCCGTGAGCCTCGACGAGGCGGTCAGTCACCGGCTGCGCAGCCGCTCGGCCACGCACGCGAAACCTCCGCAGGAGCCCGGCCGGCCCGTCGGGGCGCCACCGGCCCCGGTGTCGTCGCTCGCGGGCCGCACGCCGGGCGAACACGCCAGGCAGGCGATAGAGAAGATCAACGGGCCCGAGTCGGCTTGAGTCTCCACCCGCCGGACGCCGCGGACTCGACGCCGGACAGCGCGACCGCGCGCTGAAAGCGGGTGCGTCGACGGCGAGCCGAGGTCGCGAGCCGAGGTCGTGAACCGACCTCTTGAGCCGACGTCTTGAGCCGACGTCTTGAGCCGGAACCGGCCGCGGACGCCACTAAGGGCAGTCGCTGGATGCGACTGCCCTTTGCGGCGTGAGCGTGTGACATCTCCGCGCCTGAGCGGGGGGTTGCATCAGGCGTTCGGTGCCACCGCCTCAACAGCGGGGGGACGCGGGGTCCGGTAGGAGGGGGCCATGTTCGTGACGATCGTCGCCGCGGCGCCGATCCCCACGATGGCCGACCGGATCCCCGGTCCTGCTCGTACGGCTACATGGTCGTTCTCTCTCCCTGGGACACTCTCTGTGCCACACGTAGAAGTTACGCACGATCGGAGGGGGGCACATTGGGCGTACGACCCCGGTCTGGGGTGTTGCTGGGTACACCCCTAACCCCTACGGCCGAGACCCGACCGCCGCCTCACCTCCGGAAGGAGCAACCGGCGGTCTCCGTGACCCGTCCTGACCTGTACGGAAGTTGACCGGCGACCGTGAGCGGCGCCGCGAGGGAGTGTGTTCTGTGACTGGCTGGTTGTTCCCCCTCGGGTTCGCCGTCGTCGGCGCCGTGGTCTTCGGCATCGGGTTCGCCGGTCTCTGGCGGTCGCTCGCCCTGTGGCGCGACGGAGTCCGGGCGTCGGGCCAGGTGGTCCGGCTGGAGACGACGCACAACGGACAAGGAGGTCGGATCCACCGCCCGGTGGTCGGCTGGGTCACCGATGACGGCCGGCACATGGAGGTGGAGTCGACGTACGGGCGGTCATGGGTGGGCAGGTTCCGGCCCGGTACTCCCGTACGGCTCCGCTACGACCCGCGACGCCCCGAACGGATGCGGATCGATGGCTACGGGCACGGCGTGCAGGTGGTGTTCATGCTGGTCGGCGCCGCGTTCATGGCCGGCGGGATCTCCGTCGCGGTCCGGTTGGCGGCCTGACGGCGCCGACCGGCCTTCAGCCGGCCTCCCGAGTGCGCCAGGCGCCCTCCGCCGCCGCCGAGTTCACGAAGTCCCGGAAGTCGCGGGGCTCCCGTCCGAGCACGCGCCGTACGCCGTCGGAGACATGGCTGTCCAGCCCCCGCCGCAGCGGGGACAGCGACTCCGCGTAGTCCGCGGCCTCGGCGGCCGACAGACCCTGGTCCCTCAGCTCGGCGACGAACTCCTCGGGGGACAGCGGCACATAACGGATCTCGCGCCCGGCCGCCGCGGAGATCTCGGCGAGCGCCTCGGCGACCGTCAGCGCCCGGGGACCCGACAGTTCGTACGTCCGCCCGTCGTGGCCGTCTTCGGTGAGCGCGGCCACGACGACGGCCGCGATGTCCTCGGCGTCGACGAAGGAGGCCGCGCCGTCGCCCGCCGCCAGCCGGAGTTCACCGGTGAGGACCGCCTCCAGGAAGAAGCCCTCGCTGAAGTTCTGCGCGAACCACGCCGGCCGCACGATCGTCCACCCGGTGCCGGTGCCGGTGCCGGTGCCGGTGCCGCTCCCGGTGCCCAGCGCGCGCACCGCGTCCTCGCCGTCGATGTGCGTCGGGCCCGCCAGGCTCGCCTCCCCGGCGTACCCCGGCACATCCACTCCGCGCCCCGACAGCAGCACGATCCTCTCCACGCCGCGCGCCACGGCACGCTCGACGAAGGGCCGCGTCAGCGACTCCCCGTCGAACGGCACGACGTACACCGCCGTCACACCGTCCAGGGCCCCGTCCCAGGTCGTCCGGTCGGTCCAGTCGAAACGCGGCGCACCGCCGCGCGAGGCCACCCGCACCGCGACTCCGCGCTCGCGCAGCCGGGCCACCACCCGGCCGCCGGTCGTACCCGTACCGCCCACCACCAGAATCAGTTCGTCTCTCATGGGCCCAGTCAAGCCGCCCAAACCGAGACGATCCATGGCCGTCGGGCTCACTTCGATGTCTGAGCGTCTACGCTGACCGGCATGGACGTGCTGACGAACCTGCTGGACGGAGTGCGGGCGCGCGGCGCCCTGTTCAGCCGTACGGCCATGACCTCGCCGTGGTCGCTGCGGTTCGCCTCCGGTGCGCCGCTCACGCTCGCCACGGTGCTGCGCGGGCACGCGTGGCTCGTCCCCGCCGAGGGCGACGCGGTGCGCGTACGCGCCGGGGACATCGCGCTCGTCCGGGGCTCGGCGCCGTACACCGTCGCGGACGACCCCCGCACCCCGCCCCGCGCCGTGATCGACCGGGCCGCCTACTGCGGCACGAGCGATCCGGCCGCCGTCCCCGACGGCGCGACCGTGCTGCTCAGCGGCGCCTACGAGAACGAGGGAGGCGTCAGCGAACGGCTGCTCCGCGCGCTCCCGCCCGTCCTGGTCATCCGGGACGCCGACTGCCACTCGCCGGTGCTCGCGCTCGTGGCCGCCGAGATCGCCCGCGAGAGTCCCGGCCAACAGGCCGTACTGGACCGGCTGTTGGACCTGCTGCTCATCTCCACGCTCCGCGGCTGGTTCGACCGGCCGCAGACGCAGGCGCCGCCCTGGTACCGAGCGGCGGACGACCCGGTCGTCGGCCACGCGCTGCGGCTGCTCCACGACCGTACGGCCGACGCGTGGACGGTCGCGAAGCTGGCGGCCGAGTCGGGGGTCTCGCGCGCCGCGCTGGCCCGCCGCTTCACCGCACGGGTCGGTGAGCCGCCGATGACGTACCTCACCGGGTGGCGCATCTCCCTCGCCGCCGACCTGCTGCGCGGTACGGACGACACGGTCGGCGCCATCGCCCGACAGGTCGGCTACGCCAACACCTTCGCGCTCAGCGTCGCCTTCAAGCGGCTGCGACATGTCACGCCGAGCGAGCACCGCGCGGCCGCCACGTCCGGGGCCCAGGAGGCGCCGGTGGGGCGGCAGTAGCGTGGAGAACTGATGGCGTCGACGGGCGGCGCGAGCGCACCGGAGGCGACGGCGAGGCCGACAGACAGCGCGGGCGGCAGCGATGAGGGGTGGCATCGCCGGCGACGGCGGTGCCACCCCTCATCGGTGTTCCAGGGCCGCGTCAGCAGCTGAGATTGCCACCCGTTTCCACGCCGAGGATTCCGGCGAACTGGGTGTACTTGTCAATACGGCTCTGCACCTGGCCGGGGTTTCCGCCATTGCACTCGATACTGCCGTTGATACTGCGGATCGTCTCGCCGAATCCGGCGCCGTTCACGATCGCGTTGTGCGGCGTCATGGTGCCGGGACCGCTCTGGGTGTTCCAGTACCAGAGGCCGGTCTTCCACGCGACGGCGGAATCGTTCTGCACGAGATCGGGGTTGTTGAGCAGGTCGATGCCCAACGCGTCCCCCGCGGCCTTGTAGTTGAAGTTCCAGCTCAGCTGGATGGGCCCGCGGCCGTAGTACTTGTCGTTGCCCGCCGGGCAGCCGTAAGGCTGTGAGGAGTCGCAGTAATGCGGGTAGTTGGCGGTGTTCTGCTCGACCACATGGACAAGTCCACCGGTCTCGTGACTGACGTTGGCCAGGAATGCCGCGGCCTCCTGCTTACGTACGGTGTCACTGCCCGTCCCGGTGAATCCCGGGTACGCGCTGAGCGCGGCGTTCAGCCCGCCGTAGGTGTAGAAGGGATTCTTGTTCGGGAACATCTGGTTGAACTGCGACTCGCTGACGATGAAGTCGGCGGCGCCCTTCTCGGCGGCGGACGAGAAAGGAGCGAGCGACGTCAGGGAGAGAGCGGCGGCCGACGCTGTCGCGGCGAGCAGGCCGATAAGGCGCTTGCGCAAGGGATTCACTCCTTGGAAGGGCCTCGGAACATGCCGCGGCCCAGGGTGTGGGGGGTGGGTGGAGCGGCGCCGGTAAGCCCCTTCTGGCAGATCAGGGGCTCACCGGCGCGAGGATCGGACACGGTCCGGCGCAGGGAGGGGCACCGGTGGAACGCGTTCGAACGGTCAGCGATTCTTCGGCGGAGGGATCGTGGTTACCGGCCCCGCGGGAGAATTCGTCAGCCGATGTTCACGTCGATGCACGTGTAGAACGCGTTCACGGTGTCCGCGATGTTCCAGACCGCGAGAACCTTCTGCTTGCCCGAAATCCCACCGAAGTTGACGTTGTGGGTGACCGTCGCGCCGGGCTGCGCGCCGCCGTCGTTGAATTCCGCGACCTTCTGGCCGCCGACGAAGTACTGCCAGGTGCTGGTGGCGTGCCGCGCGGTGATCTTCCAGTTGAAGTTCTGGCTGGAGCCGATCGGGGTCACCGCCCAGCCCTTGTTGTCGTCGTCCAGCTCGGAGAAGCGGGAATTCCCGCCGCTGCAACTGGTCAGGCCCTTGGGGCCTTCGACGCTCTGGGGCTCGTACTTGATGTCACCGCAGCTGACGGTTCCGGCGGCACACTGCGCCTGCCTGCTCGGCGGGTCGGAGATGTAACCGTGGGCGCTCGCGGAACCCGCCGGAAGGCTTATCGCGACGATCGGCGCGATCACCGCACCGAGGGCGACGGCCATCTTCCTTTTCGAGTGCATGCGTTACTCCTTCACATCAGGTCTTCCCGGGCTGTACATGTCCGTGGGGGGACATGAGTACGGCTCGGGCGGGCCTCTCAGGTGTGGGGCCAAGAGGCGCGAAGGGCAATGGCAGGCGGCCTTGTCCGAAGGCAGCCATTGGCGCCTGCATTCAGCAAAGGTCTCTACCACTTGGCCTAGACCATACAGGCCGCCGCGTTCACGTCAAGAGCCCTGTGTGAACGATCAGTTGGACCGGTGGTACGGCACGGTCCTGGCCGGTGGGACGGGTGAAGGGGTGTCGCGACACGACCGTCCCCCGCTCGTGGCCGGTGACAGACCGCGAACGGGGGACGGGGTGTGAGGTGCCGATTCTCAGGCGTCGTTGGCGGTGCCCGTCGTCGGCGCCGGCCTCCGCGGCGCCCGCTGAACCGCCTTCCGCGCCGCGTTCCGCTCCGCCTCCGCCGTGACCCTCTGACGGACCATCAGAACCAGGCCCGAGAACAGCAGGGCGACCGCGGCGCAGCCGACCGCGACCGGAGTCGCCCAGCCCAGGTCCCCGCCCGGACCGCTCCGGAGCAGATCGACCGAGCCGAGGCCCGACAGCGTATGAGCCACGATGATCCCGACGGCCGTGGCCGCGCCCGCCGCCCAGACCCGCGCCGTGTCGGCCACCGCGAGCCGGACGCCGAACACCAGACAGAGCACGGTGACGCAGAGCGAGACGGCTTCCGCGTACCCGCCGGACCGCAGGCCGGCGACGTCCGTCGGCAGATGGAGCACACCACAGGCGAACAGCGCCGCGGCGGCGGGCCGGCGCAGGGGCGACCGCAAGGGGGAGTGCGGGGCGAACGACGCCGTACGCTCCCGCGACCCGGCCGGGGGCCGGCCGTCGGCGGGCGGGGCCAGGCTCGGGACCTCGCGCGGCGGACCGGCCGGGGCGCTCGTCCACGGCGCGGTGTGCCCGGCCCCGGCGCCGCGAGCGGCGTGGGCCGCGCGTTCGGCGAAGCCGTCGCGGTCGTCGTGCTCCGGGTCGCGGCTGTACGTGTCGTGGGTGTGCGTGTCGTGGGTGCGCGTGTCGCGCGGATCCTCCTCGCCGGGCCGCCCGAACAGTGTCGGCGACGGCTCCCCGCGCCCGACGTCCCGGTGGGCGGTCGCGAAGGGCGGCTCGTTCTCGTGGGTGCCGAGGTACGCCACCAGCTGCGCCACCTCCTCGATCGGCCGGCCGACGGCCACGGCGCGCAGTGTCGTGTCCGCCTCGTCGATCTCGTGCGGCGGCTCGTTCAGCATGGCGACGAGTTGCATGACCTCGTCGATGGGACGGGCCACGGCGGCGACCCGCAGGGCCTCGTCGCCGGGGTTGGGCACTTCACCGGTCCGCTTGAGCAGCATCACCAGTGCGGCCACTTCCTCCAGCGGCCGGTACGTGGCGGCCGTCCAGAGCAGCGTGCGTATGGGCTCCTCGCCGGACTCGTCGACCGGCTCCCGCGAGCCCGCGCGCCTCTCGGCGTCCGGGTGGAGCGGTTCCTCGTGGGGGTGGTCGTCGCCGGCGGGGGTCGTGGGGTCGAGCGGCATGGCGCGGCTCCCTTGCGTCGAATTCACGGGTAGGCACACCGTGTCGGTCACGGTGCGTGATCAGCACGCACGCGTTGCTACAACAAACCCACACCTGTCGGGGCCGCGCCATCCGGAACGCGATATGTGCGGCATAAGAGGGGTCCCCGGTCGCGCACACGGAGGCCGCCGTCCCGGACGGTGACCGTTCCTCTTCGCCGGACGTCCGATGTGGTCCGGATGTCCTTGGACACCGAATCCGGTCGTCCGCCCAGCGCCGACCCGCGACGGCGAACTTGACCGGCAAGGGGGCTGGTGGGGCCCTCTTGGCTCAACAACACCGTGACCCGCGACGACTGCGTCGCCCGGCGAGGAACCCCACGGACCGAGTCCGCTTGCGGGGATTCAGTCCGTGAGCCAACCGGGGCTGACCATGCGGTACTCATAGGCCATGACCACGACCTGGGACCTGTCCCGGGCGCCGAGTTTGGCCATGATGCGGCTGACGTGGGTCTTCGCGGTCAGAGGCGAGAGGACCAGTCGTGCGGCGATTTCGGCGTTGGTGCATCCGGCGGCGATCAGCCGCATGACTTCACGTTCGCGGCTGGTCAGGGCATCGAGGCGCTGATCGGGCTTGCGGGTGTGGTCCGGGCGCCCGGCGAATTCGGCGATGAGCCGACGGGTGATGGAGGGGCTGATGAGCGCGTCGCCTCGCACGGCGACACGCACCGCGTGCAGGAGTTCCGCCGGTTCGCTGTCCTTGACAAGGAATCCCGTGGCGCCGGCTCGCAGGGCCCCGTACACGTACTCGTCGAGGTCGAAGGTCGTCAGCATGACCACTTTCACCGCCGCGAGTTGCTTGTCCTCGGCGATTCGGCGAGCGGCTTCGAGTCCGTCCATACCGGGCATGCGGATGTCCATCAGCACCACGTCGGGTCGCAGTTCACGGCAGGCTGTGAGTCCCCTCTGCCCGTCGGCGGCCTCGGCGACCACGTGCAGGTCGTCCTCGTCGTCGAGGATGCCGCGGATCCCCGCACGCACGAGACGCTGGTCATCCACCAGCAGGATCCTGATCATCGACTGTTCCACCGATCGGCTCGTGATGGTCTGAGAACGGTAGTCGGGCCCGGACGATGAACCCGCCGGCCCTGCCGGGCTCGGCGCTCAGCGTTCCGCCCAGTGCGCGCGCCCGTTCCGTCATGCCCGCGATCCCGCTTCCGCCTCCCTGTCCGGCGCGGGCCGCGCGCTGCCCGCCGTCCTGGACGCTGAGCGTCAGTGCCCGGTCATCGTGGTGGATCCGGACGACGACGTGCCGGGCGCCGCTGTGCTTGACGGCGTTGGTCAGTGATTCCTGGACGATGCGGTAGACGGCGAGGTCCACCGCTGCCGGTAGCGGTGAGTGGGCTCCGCTCCGCTCGATGCGTACGTCGATGCCCGCCCGAGCCGCTGAGGAGACCAGCTCGTCGATCCTGGACAGACCCGGCGAGGGGGCGGTAGGGGCCTCTTCGTCGACCTGCCGCAGTACGCCGAGGGTGGCGCGCAGTTCCCGCAGGCCGTCCTTGCTGCCCTGCTTGATGGCTGCCAGCGCTTCCTGCGCCTGGGCCGGGTCCTTCTGTATCCGGTGCAGGGCCGACGAAGCCTGCACGTGGATCATCGACATGTTGTGGCCGATCACGTCGTGCAGTTCGCGAGCGATGCGTAGCCGCTCCTGTGTGGCGCGCAGCCTCGCCTCCTCCTCGGCGTAGGCGACCCGGCCGTTGCGCATCGAGCCCAGTGCCACCACCGCGACCAGCCAGCCGGTCAGCATGAACACCGCCGTGCCGTTGACATCGCCGGTGCCAACCAGAACTCCCGCCCCCACGCCGATGACCATCACCGCGGACATGGCGACCGACGCCTGGATCCGTCCCTGGGCCGCCAGCGTGTACAGCGCGGCGATCGGGATCAGGACGAGCGGGCCGTCGACCGTGCTCAGCAGGTAGTAGACGCCTGTGCCGAGCACCGTGAACCAGCCGACCGCCACCGGGTGGCGGCGGCGCAGAGGCAGCGCCGCGCACACCACCACCGCCAGCGACCAGGAGCCGATCACCGACGTGGTCGCGTCCCGGTCCGCGCCCAGTCGCTGCCCTTCGGCCACCCCTGCCAGCACCAGCACGAACCCGGCGAGCGCCATGTCGGCGCATGGCCCTCCGGGCAGGCGGCGGCGGGTGGCACGGAGGTGCGGCATTGCTTCATTCTGCCTGCGGCCGGTCGGGACCTCGGGTTGCATGTCCGGATTGCGTCTCGGATGCGTGCTGGAGAGGTACGCGGCAGCCGGGGCCGTACATCTGCTGGTGTACGGCCCCAACTGCCGCCTCCCACCGCTGGTGCAGGCCGACTGTCAGCCGTGGGCCGACGCCCGCGCCCGGGGTCCGCGAGCACGATTGAGCGCATGTCGTCGCCCCTCACCCCACCCCGTATCAGCGCCGCTTTCGTCGGCGTGCTCGTGGGTATCGCTGCCGGAATTCTGCTGGTCACCGCCGCCGGCACGTGCTCGATCACGGTCACTGGCGCGTTCGCCGGGCTGGCGCTCGGTGTACCCGCTCTGACTGGCGCGGTCGTGGGCGTGGCGATGACTCCAGGCAACACTCGCTCGAATTCGAGGTAGGCATCATGTCTTCCCCCCGCGGCTCCGCCGCGTCCCTGGCCCCGCCCGCGCCACAGGACGCCGCGTCCGCGCCCGTCGGACGGTTCGGTGCCCTGGCCGGCTGGGCACAGCGTCATCGCTGGGCCGCCGTCCTGCTCTGGGTGGCCGTTCTGGCTGCCATCACGCTGGGCTCCACCGCTGCCGGCTCCGCGTATCAGAACGACTTCTCGCTGCCGGGCACCGATTCCCAGGCGGCCACCGACCTGTTCAAGAAGCACGGCAGTGACCAGGCGGGCGACAGCGTCGAGATCGTCTTCAAGGACACCGCCGGCATCAAGAGCGCCCAGGCCGGCGTCGAGCCGATGCTGGCCAAGGTGAAACACATGGCGGGGGTCGCCGACGTGCGCAGCCCCTTCGCCGATGCCTCGGCGGTGTCCAAGGACGGAACGATCGCCTACGCGTCCGTCACACTGGACGGCAAGACCGAAGACGTCCCCAAGGAGGACGTCGCCAAGATCATCGATGTCGCGCGGAGCATCGCCACCGAGCACCTTCAGGTCGAGGTGGGCGGCGAGGCCGCGCGCAATGCGGAGGACAAGGCGGGCCCGACCGCCGAACTCGCCGGGATCGTGGCCGCCCTGGTCATCCTGGTGCTGTTGTTCGGTTCACTGCTGGCGGCCTCACTGCCGCTGATCACCGCGCTGTTCGCGGTCGGCGGCGCCATCGGCCTGATTTCCCTGGCCTCGCACCTCTTCACCGTCGCCGACTTCACTCCGCCCATCCTGATGCTCGTCGGCCTCGGCGTCGGCGTGGACTACGCCCTGCTGATCTTCTACCGCTACCGCCATGAACTCCTGGCCGGTGCCCAGCCCGCGGAGGCCGGCCGAAAGGCCCTCGACTCCGCCGGCCGCACGATCTTCTTCGCCGGGTGCACGGTCATCGTCGCCCTGCTGGGCCTGGTCGCCCTCGGACTCGGTTCCCTGCGGGGCATCGCCCTCGCAGTGGCCATCACCGTCCTGATCACCATGGCCGCCTCCCTGGTGCTGCTGCCCGCACTGCTGGCTCTGTTCGGCAAGCGCATCCAGCGCCTCGTGCTCAAGCAGCGGGCCGAGGTCACGAAGAAGGGCAAGATCGAAGGCAACCGCTGGCGCGCCATGGCACGCGCCGTACAGCGACGTCCGATCCCGACGCTGCTGGTCGGCGTGATCGCGCTTCTGGCGCTGTCCGCACCGGCACTGGGCATGCGCCTGGGCTTCGCCGACTCCGGCAACGACCCCGAGGAGACCACCTCCCGGCACGCGTACGACCTGCTCGCCGAGGGCTTCGGCCCCGGCTTCAACGGCCCGCTCATCGTGCTGGTGAAGGGCGATCAAGAAGCCGGCAAGGCTGTCCAGGCCAAGCTCGCCACCACCGACGGCGTCGCCGAGGCCGGCCCCGCGATGCCCTCCGCGGACGGCGCCCTGTCCACCGTCTTCGTCTACCCGACGACCTCTCCGCAGGACGAGGGCACCGTGGACCTCGTCCACCACCTGCGCGACGATGTGGCCCCGCCTCTGGAACACACCACCGGCGCCGAGGTGCTGGTCGGCGGTTCCACGGCCGCCTCCCAGGACGTCTCCGAGACACTCGCCGACCGGCTGCCCCTGTTCGTCGCCGTCGTCGTCGGCGTCTCCTCGCTCCTGCTCCTCCTGGTCTTCCGGTCCATCTGGATCCCCGTCAAGGCCGCCATCCTGAACCTGCTGTCCATCTCCGCCGCCCTCGGCGTGATCATCCTGGTCTTCCAGCACGGCTGGTTCGGAGCACAATCGGGCCCCATCGAAGCCTTCATTCCAGCGCTGATCTTCGCGATCGTGTTCGGGCTCTCCATGGACTACGAGGTCTTCCTCATCTCCCGCATCCACGAAGAATGGATGGGCACCAGAGACCCTTCGCGATCCGTACGCGAAGGGCTCGCCTCCACCGGCAAGGTCATCACCGCCGCCGCAGCCATCATGATGTTCGTCTTCGGGGCGTTCGTCCTCAGCTCCGACCGCATGCTCCAGCAGTTCGGACTCGGCCTGGCCGTCGCCATCCTGCTCGACGCCGTGGTCATCCGATGCCTGATCGTTCCCGCCGTCATGCAGATGCTCGGCAAGTGGGCGTGGTGGCTCCCCGCACCGCTGGCCCGGAAACTGCCCAAGGTGTCCATCGAACGCCCCGAGCGCAACTGACCTCGCCTCGACGCGATTCAGATCCCCACAAGCCCACGTCGCCTCCGCGGCGAACAGCGGCGCGGGTCACGAACATGCACGTCGTGACCCGCGCGCGGTCGGAGAAATCCGGCCTGGGCGGTTGCCCGGGTGCGGGCGGCGGCCCGGCGATCCCGCCGGGCCGCCGACGGTTGAGCTGGTTCGCTGTCAACGAAGCCGAAACGGCTGGGTTCGCCGTCAAACGCCTCGATTCGATGGCAATGGACACCGGACCCTTGACATCTCCGGAGCTAAACCGCTTCAGTACTGCCATTACGTTCGAGTTAAACCGGTTTAACAATCGATGTCAGGGAGACTCCATGGACCGGCGTCCGACCATCGCAGACGTCGCCGAGCGGGCCGGGGTGTCACGCAGTTCGGTCTCCTTCGCACTGAACGACCGACCCGGACTCGCCGAGGAGACCAAGCGGCGCATTCTGGAGGCGGCGGAGGAACTGGGGTGGCGGCCCAGCCGGCCGGCCCAGGCGCTGTCCCGCGGTGTGGCCGGGGCGTTGGGGCTCGTACTGGCCAGGGACACCGACGCGATCGGCGCCGACCCCTTCTTCCCCGCCTTCATCGCGGGCATCGAATCCGTACTCGCCCGGCGCGGCGACGCCCTCGTCCTCCACGTCACCGAGCCCGCCGACGAGGAAGCCACCTACCGCCGCCTCGCCGCCGACCGCCGGGTCGACGGTGTCCTCCTCACCGACCTGCGCGTCGACGACCCCCGCCCGGCGCTGACCGGCGAACTCGGCCTGCCCGCCGTCGTGGTGGGCGATCCCGGCGGGGCGGGAGGACTGTGCGCCGTCGGTCTCGACGACCGGCCCGCCTTCGCCGCCGCCGTACGGGAACTGGCCGCCCTGGGCCACCGGCGTATCGCACACGTCGCCGGACCGCAGGAATTCCGCCACGCCCGCTGCCGCCGTGAGTCGTGGGAGCTGGCCATGCGGGAGGCGGGCCTGCCCGAAGGCCCCGTCCTGCCCGGCGGCTTCACCGCCGAAGGCGGCGCCAGGGCCACCCGCGAACTGCTCGCGCTCGCCCCGGACCGCCGCCCCACCGCCGTGATCTACGCGAACGACCTGTCCGCGACCGCCGGTCTCGCCGTCGCCCAGCGGCTCGGCCTCGGCGTCCCCGGCGATCTGTCGGTCGTCGGCTACGACGACACGCCGCTCGCCGAGTACACCCACCCGCCGCTCGCCTCCGCGCGCGCCGACGCACTCGGCTGGGGGGCCGCGGCGGCCCGCGCGCTGGACGAGGTCATCGCCAAGGGGCGGGCCGACGATGTCGCGCTGCCCCCGGCGGAGCTGGTACGGCGCGGCTCCATGGGCCCCGCGCCCGACCCGAGTGCGACCACCGCCACCCCCGTACGGAGCGAGTAGCCATGCCGAGCACCCCACGCACGCCACGCACGCCCCGTATCTCCCGTACCGCCCGTACCTCCTGTACGAAAGCCGCGGCCGTCCTTCTCGCGCTCGCCCTCACCGGTACCGCCGCCGCGTGCTCCCGCTCCGGCCCCGACAGCGCCGCCGCCGCCGACGCGCGCGGACCCATCACCGTATGGCTGTCCAACAACGCCCAGGAGGTCGTCTGGGGCGAGAAGATGATCGCGAGCTGGAACAAGGCACACCCCGACCAGCACGTCAGCTCCCAGCAGATACCCGCGGGCAAGACCTCCGAAGAGGCCCTGAGCGCGTCGATCATCGCGGGCAACAGCGCCTGTCTGGTCTTCAACACCTCGCCCGCGTCCGTACCGCAGTTCCAGAAACAGGCCGGGCTCGTCCCGCTGGACGACTTCCCCGACGGCGCGCGGTACATCGAGTCCCGCACCGGCGACCGCGCCGGGCAGTACCGCTTCGAGGACGGCTCCTACTACCAGCTGCCCTGGAAGAGCAATCCGGTGATGATCCTCTACAACAAGGACATCTTTCGGAAGGCCGGACTGGACCCCGAGAACCCGAAGCTCGGGACGTACGACGAGTTCCTCGACAGCTCACGGAAGATCGTCGACAGCGGCGCGGCCGACGCGGCGATCTGGCCCGCGCCGACCTCCGAGTTCTTCCAGTCCTGGTTCGACTTCTATCCGGCGTTCATCGCGGAGAGCGGCGGCACGTCGCTCGTCGAGGACGGGAAGCCCCAGTTCGACAGCCCGGCCGGCCGGCGCGTGTTCGACTTCTGGCGGACCATCTACCGGGAGAAGCTCGCCCCCAACGAGACCTTCCCCGGCGACGCGCTCGGTGGCGGCAAGACCGCCATGTCGACCGTCGGACCCTGGGCCGTCGCGACGTACAAGGACAGCATCGACTGGGGCGTCGTCCCCGTCCCGACCTCCGACGGGCGCCCCGCCTCCAAGATCTCCACCTTCAGCGACGAGAAGTCCGTCGCGATGTTCAGCGCCTGTGAGAACCGCGCCACCGCCTGGGACCTGATGAAGTTCGCGACATCGCGCGAACAGGACGGCGCCTTCCTCGCCGACACCGGCCAGATGCCGATGCGCCCCGACCTCCTCCGTACCTACGCCGACTGGTTCGCCGAGAACCCGGATTACAAAGAGTTCGCCGACCAGGCCGACCGGACCGTCGAGGTCCCCGCCGTCGCCGGCTCCATCGACGTCTGGCAGGCCCTGCGCGACGGCTGGACCCGCTCGGTCGTCTTCGGCCGCGAACCCACCGGCGAGGAGCTGCCCAGGCTCTCGCGGGACATCACATCCCTCCTCGACGAGTACTGAGGACTGAGGCCCGTATGAGCACCACCGGCACCACCGGCACCACCGGCACGACCGGCATCCCCGCCCCGAAGGGCGCGGCCCGCGCCCGCCTCCGCCTCCGCCTGCCGGGCATCGGCGCCCTCTTCGTCTCGCCGTACGTCCTGTTCGTCACCGCCGTCTTCGCCGTGCCCCTCGGCTACACGATCTGGATCTCCTTCCACCGCTTCTACTTCACGGCGCCCGGCACCGACATCGACACCCCGTGGGTCGGACTGCGCAACTACCAGGACGTGTTCAGCGATCCGGTCGTCCAGCGGTCCTTCCTCAACATCGCGATCTTCCTCGTGATCAACGTCCCGCTGACGGTGGTCCTCGCGCTGGTCCTGGCGAGCGCGCTCAACGCCAAGCTGCCCTTCCGGTCCTTCTTCCGGGCCGCCTACTACCTGCCGTACGTCACGGCGAGCGTGGCACTGGTCGCCGTGTGGCAGTACATCTTCGGCGCCGACGGACTCCTCAACACCGTCCTCGGCGGCCTCGCCCCCGACCCGTCCTGGCTGGTCAACTCCAGCCTCGCGATGCCGGTGATCGCCGTCTTCGTCACCTGGAAGCAGCTCGGCTTCTTCGTGATGCTCTACCTCGCCGCGCTCCAGAGCGTCCCCAGAGAGCTGTACGAATCCGCGTCCATCGACGGCGCGGGCCGCGTCCGCTCCTTCATGTCGGTGACCGTGCCCGGCGTACGCCACGCCACCACCCTCGTCACGGTCTTCGCCATCATCACCGGCGCCAACCTCTTCAGCGAGCCCTACCTGCTCACCGGCGGCGGCGGACCCGACCACGCCTCGTCGTCACCCGTCCTCGTCATGTACCAGAAGGGCATCGAGCAGGCCCACCCCGACTTCGCGGCGGCGCTCGGCGTCGTGCTCGTCGTCTTCGTGGTCGTACTCGCCCTGGTCGCCCGCAAGTTCACCGAGAAGGGAGCCGAGTGATGAGCGCCGACACGGCCGCCCCCGCCACCGCGTCCGTCGAGCCCTCCGTGTCACCGCGCCCCCGGCGGGGCGTCGTGCGCCGCGTCATGGTCGGCGGCGGGCGCCCGCTGCGTCTCGCCGTGCTCACCCTCGGCGCGGTCGCCTTCCTCTTCCCCTTCTACTACATGGTCGTCGGCTCGCTGGGAAAGGTCACCAGCGGCGACCTCGACGGCGCGGTCCCACGCCCCGGCAACACCACGACCGGCAACTACGAGAGCATCAACGGCGCCATCTCGCTGGGCCGTTCACTCGTCAACTCCGGCGTCTTCACCATGGGCGTACTGCTCTGCACGATGGTCTTCGGCGTACTCGCGGGCTACGCCCTCGCCCGGCTCCAGTTCCGCGGGCGCGGCACGCTCTTCGCCGTACTCCTCCTCATCCAGACCGTCCCCTTCCAACTGCTGATGCTGCCCCTGTACGTCCTGGTCGTACGTGACTACGGGCTCGGCGACAGCTACCTCGGGATGATCCTCCCCTTCGCGATCAACTCGACCGCCGTCTTCCTCTTCCGCCAGTTCTTCCTCCAGGTGCCCGCCACGTTCTTCGAGGCGGCCCGCATCGACGGGGCGAGCGAGCTGCGCATCCTGTGGCAGATCGCCATCCCGATGGTCAGGCCCGCGCTGCTCAGCGGCGCCCTGCTGACCTTCATCGGGCCGTGGAACGAATTCCTCTGGCCGTTCCTGGTGACCAAGAACGCGGACATGCAACCGCTCGCCGTGTCCCTCGCCGGATTCATGAGCAACCTCCAGGGCACCGTCGCCAACCCGACCGGCGCCCTCATGGCGGGCGCCTGTGTCCTGGCCGTACCCGCCGTGGTCCTCTTCCTCCTCTTCCAGCGCCACTTCACCCAGACAGACATCGACTCCGGAACAAAGGGCTGACCCACCGTGCACCACAGCGACACTTCCCCCCGCACCCCCGCCACCCTCGGCACCACCATCCCCTTCCGCCTCGTGCGGCAGGGCGTGGTGATGTCGCCCCTCCCCGGCGAGCCGAACGAGACCGAGGGAGTGCTCAACCCCGCATCCGGCCGGACCCCCGACGGCACGCTGCACCTGCTGCCCCGCCTGGTGTCCGAAGGCAACGTCTCCCGCGTCGGCCTCGCCGAGGTCGTCCTCACCGACGGCGTCCCGACGGGCATCGAACGGCGCGGCGTCGTCCTCGCCCCCGACGCCGGCTGGGAACGCGGGAAGAACAACGCGGGCGTCGAGGACCCCCGTGTCACCTGGATCCCGGCGCTCGGCCTGCACGTCATGTCGTACGTGGCCTACGGCCCGCTCGGCCCGAAGCCCGCGCTCGCCGTCTCCGACGACCTCACGAACTGGCGGCGGCTCGGCCCCGTCCAGTTCGGCTACCAGCCCGACCTGGACACCGACCTCAACCTCTTCCCCAACAAGGACGTCGTGCACTTCCCGGAGCCCGTCCCGGGGCCGGACGGCGAGCCCGCGTACGCGATGCTGCACCGCCCGATGTGGGACCTCGGCTGGTTCCGCCCCGGCGAGGGCGTCCACCTGCCGGCCGGACTGACCGACGAGCGGCCCGGCATCTGGATCAGTTACGTGCCCGCCGCCGAGGTGGAGCGGGACATCACCGCCCTGACCCGGCCGCGCGACCACCGGCTGGTGGCGCTGTCCGAACACCCCTGGGAGAGCCTGAAGATCGGCGCCGGCCCCGCGCCGATACGTGTCGACGAAGGCTGGCTCCTCATCCACCACGGAGTCTCCGGCACCATCGAGGACCCCTTCGAGCAGATCCAGAAGGTCAGCTACGCCGCCGGCGCGATGATCCTCGATCCCGCCGATCCGGCCGTGGTGCTCGCCCGCTCGGCCGAGCCGCTGATGGCGCCCGAGACCGAGGAGGAGCGCTCGGGCACCGTACCGAACGTCGTGTTCCCCACCGCGATCGAGGAGATCGACGGCGTACACCACGTCTTCTACGGAATGGCCGACGCGCACATCGGGGTGGCCCGTCTGGAGCGCGTCGTATGACCTCGGAGAGCGAGGGTGGGGCCGAGGGAGCGCGTGGTCCGTGGTGGCGCGACGCCGTCTGTTACGAGATCCACCCCCGCTCCTTCGCGGACTCCGACGGCGACGGCACCGGCGATCTGCCGGGCGCCACCGACCGGCTGCCGTACCTGCGCGACCTCGGCGTGGACGCCGTGTGGCTCACGCCGTTCTACCCCTCCCCGCTCGCCGACGCCGGCTACGACATCGCCGACCACACCGCCGTCGCGCCCGACCTCGGCACGCTCGGCGACTTCGACACCTTCGCGGCGCGGGCGCACGCCCTCGGGCTGAAGGTGCTGGTCGACCTGGTCCCCAACCACACCTCCGACGCGCACCCCTGGTTCCGCGAGGCGCTGGCCGCGCCGGCGGGAGCCGCGACCAGGGACCGCTATCTGTTCCGGCCGGGCCGCGGCGTACGGGGCGGGGAGCCGCCCAACGACTGGCGCTCCGCGTTCGGCGGCCCGGCCTGGACGCCTGCCGGCGACGGCGAGTGGTATCTGCATCTCCACGCGCCCGAGCAGCCCGATCTGAACTGGCACCACCCCGATGTGGTGGCCGACTTCGAGCGGATCCTGCGGTTCTGGCTGGACCACGGTGTCGACGGCTTCCGCGTGGACGTCGCCCACGCCCTGTTCAAGGACCCGGCCCTGCCGGACGCGGGCCCCGGCCAGCACGAGGACCCGGCACGCAACCATCTGATGCCGTACTACGACCGTGACGAACTGCACCCCCTCTACCGGAGCTGGCACACGCTGCTCGCCGCTCACCCCGCCGGGCCGCCCGGCTCCGCCCCGCCCGGGGAGCGGCTGCTCGTCGCCGAGGCGGCCGTCTTCGACCCCGCCCGGCTCGGGCGCTACGTGCGCCCCGACGAGATGGGCCAGAGCTTCAACTTCGCGTTCCTGGAGTGCCCGTGGGAGCCGGCGGCGATCCGCGCCGTCGTCGAGGAGTCCACCGCCGCCATGACGGCGGTGGGCGCCCCCGTGACCTGGGTGCTCTCCAGCCACGACGCGGTCCGCCCGGTCACCCGCTACGGCGGCGGGTCGGCCGGCGTACGGCGGGCGCGGGCCGCCGCGCTGCTGATGCTGGCCCTGCCCGGCACGGCGTACGTCTACCAGGGCGAGGAACTGGGCCTGCCACAGGTGGAGTTGGCCGACGACCGGCTGCGCGACCCGGTGTGGCGGAGATCGGGCGGGACCGAGCGGGGGAGGGACGGCTGCCGGGTCCCGCTGCCCTGGGAGGGCGGGCAGCCACCGTACGGGTTCTCCTCGGCCGCCCCGGCCGACTGCTGGTTCCCGCAGCCGGAGGGGTGGGCCGGACTGACGGCTGACGCCGAACGCGGCGATCCCGGCTCGATGCTGGAGCTGTACCGGGCCGCGCTGCGGCTGCGGCGGTCCGGCTCCTCGCAGGCCGCCGACGGCGGCGCCCTGCGACCGCTGTCGCCGCCGGACGCCTCGTACCTGGCGTTCGACCGGGGGGACGGGCTGCTCTGTGCCGTGAACTTCGGCCCCGACGCGGTACCCCTTCCCGACGCTTTCGAGGCTGCCGAAGTGGTCCTGGCGAGCGGGCCGTTGACCGATGAGGGGCGGCTGCCCGCGGACACCGCCGTATGGCTGCGCCGGTAATCCACTCCCGCACGCTCAGTACGCGGAGACCGAGGCGAACAGGGCCTCGGCCTCCGCGACCGAACCGGCCAGCTCCCCGGGATCCGTGCTCAGCTCCGACGTGATCATGTCGACGTCCCGCAGCCCCGCCCGCCGCAGCAGCGTCTTCTCGTTCGTCACCCACTCGCCGCGCGCCGCCAGTACGGCGTGCGCCGTCTGCGTCGCCGCGAGGGCGAGATTCCCGACGACCTCGGTGAGCCGGCCGTACGGGACATGGTTGGCCTTCGTGTATCCGAGCGTCATACGCGCGTCGCCCAGCCAGCGCTCCGGCGCCGTCCGGCGCAGCGCCGCCGGATAGTCGGGGCGGGGGAGTTCGCCCCGCAGCACCCGGTTGATGCCCAGTTCGGCGACGACCAGATAGCTGGGGATGCCCGCGAGATGGAACATCAGCGGCTCCCTGTGGAAGCGGCCCTCCTCCGCCTCGGCCAGTTCGTGCTCGACCACGGCGAGATCGCGGTAGTGCACATCGACGCTGCGGCCCTCGACCGTCAGCCACGCGCCGCCGTTGAAGACGCCGCCGCCCCAGCCGCCGATCTCGGAGACCTCGCCGGACCAGCCGACGGCCCGCAGATCGGCCGGGTCGAAGTCCCCCTCGTCCCCGCCTTCGTAGTAGACGGCCAAGTCCCAGTCGCTGTCCGGGCGTTCGGTGCCCTGGGCGCGTGAGCCGCCGAGCGTCACGGCCTTGACGGCGGGCAGCGCGGCGAGCACGTCGGCGGTGCGGTCGAGGAATTCACGGTCGCCGTCGCCGGCGGTGTCACTGACTGCGTTCATGAGGCGGGGAACCAATCCGTGCTGCGTGAGAAGGGAGTGATCGATCCGGACACCCCACTGTTCTACACGCAGCCCGCAGGCGTGATCTCCACAGGAGGCGGGACTGCCGGCGGCCGGGAGTTCGCGCCGCTCACCGGCGGGGCGGAGAATATGTTCAAGAAATCCGTCGTCGGATGTCGAGGACCCGCTTCCCGTTCCGACCAAGGGGTGACAGCGCGCCGACGGGGCGCGCGAGACCGGGAGGACACCGGAAATGAAGTACATCGTGATGATCTACGGCAACCAGGCCAAGTGGGACAACTTCCCGGCCGAGGAGTGGCCCAAGGCGATCGCCAAGCAGGGCGCGTTCAACGAGAAGTACCGCGACAGCGGTGAACTCCTGGGCGCGTACGGCCTGGCCGACGCGGCCAACGCGCAACTCGTGCGCCGCAAGGACGGCGCGCCGGTCGTCACCGACGGCCCGTACCTGGAGACCAAGGAGTACATCGCCAGCTTCTACATCCTCGACTGCGACAGCCTGGAGCGGGCCCAGGAGATCGCCGCGGACATCCCGTTCGCGGACGCGGACCCGGTCGAGCTGTGGCCGATCCTGCACGAGGCCGCGGCGGATCTGTGACCGTCGGGCACCAAGAGGTCGAGGGCCTGTTGCGCGAGCTGGCGCCGCAGGTCCTCGGCACGCTCGTCCGCCGGTACGACGGCTTCGACGTGTGCGAGGACGCCGTGCAGGAGGCGCTGCTGGCCGCCGCGCTGCAGTGGCCCGAGGAGGGGACGCCGGCCAATCCGCGGGGCTGGCTCGTCACCGTCGCCGCCCGCAAGCTGGTCGACCAGGTGCGCGGCGAGGCGGCGCGGCGCCGCCGCGAGAACGCCCTCGCGCCGGCCACCCCGCAGGCGGCCCTGCTCGCCCCGGCCGCCGACACCGTGTCCGCCACGGACCGGGACGACTCCCTGGCGCTGCTGTTCCTCTGCTGTCATCGGGCACTGTCCTCGCCCAGCCGCATCGCGCTGACCCTGCGCGCGGTCGGCGGTCTGACCACCGCTCAGATCGCCGCGGCCTTCCTGGTGCCCGAGACGACGATGGCCCAGCGCATCAGCCGGGCCAAACAGACCGTCAAGGCGGCCGGTGCCGTCATGTCGCTGCCGGCGGGGGCGGAGAGCGAGGAGCGGCTCGAAGAGGTACAGCACGTTCTCTACCTCGTCTTCAACGAGGGCTACACCACCACCGGCGGTTCCGGTCTGACCGCCCCGGAGCTGTCGACCGAGGCGATCCGGCTCACCCGGCTGCTGTACCGCCTGGTCCCCGACGACACCGAGACGGCGGGCCTGCTCGCCCTCATGCTGCTGACCGACGCACGCCGCCCGGCCCGCACCGGGCCCCACGGCGAAGTGGTGCCGCTGGCCGAGCAGGACCGCGGCCGGTGGGACGGCCGGCTCATCGCCGAAGGCGTGGCGCTGATCAGCGCCACGCTGCCGCGCGGGCAGGTCGGTCCGTACCAGCTCCAGGCGGCCATCGCCGCCGTGCACGACGAGGCCGAGCACACCGACGCCACCGACTGGCCGCAGATCCTGATGCTCTACGACCTCCTGGAGCGTTACGGGCCCAATCCGATGGTCACGCTCAACCGGGCCGTCGCCGTCGCGATGGTCCACGGCCCGTCCGCCGGACTCGCCCTGCTGGCGACGCTGGAGAGCGACAAGCGCCTGGCGCAGCACCACCGCCTCCTGGCCACCCGCGCTCATCTGCTGGAACTGCTGGGGGAGCGCGCCGCCGCCGTGACCGCCTACCGCGAGGCCGCCCGCCGCACCACCAGCACCCCCGAACGCCGCCATCTCACCGAACGGGCCCACCGGTTGGAGAGCCCCGCCTGACCGCGTCCGTATGTGTGTTTCCGCGCGTGCTGGACAGCGTGGAACAGAGCGCCGGAGAGCGGCCGGTCGATGATCGAGCTCCGGCCCCGGCTCTCCGCGGGGCCAACCGGGGAAGGATTGGCCATGAGCGACTCGACCGACGCCACGGAAACCGAGGGGACCGACGGTAAGGGGACGGACGGGAACGCCTCGTACGGCAGGAAACCCTTCAAGCGATCCAGGAGCCACTTCGCCGACCGCATCACCGCCGACGGCCGCGACGGCTGGCCGGTCGAGGCGGGCCGCTACCGCCTGGTGGTGAGCCGCGCGTGCCCGTGGGCGAGCCGTTCCCTCGTGTCACGCCGGTTGCTCGGGCTTGAGGACGCGCTCTCGCTCGCGATCACCGACCCGATCCAGGACGACCGCAGCTGGCGCTTCACCCTCGACCCCGACGGCCGCGATCCCGTACTGGGCATCCGCTTCCTCGGCGAGGCGTACGACGCGCGCGAGACGGGCTACCCCGGTGGCGTCAGCGTGCCGGCGATCGTGGACGTACCGAGCGGGCGGCTCGTCACCAACGACTACCAGCGGATCACGCTCGACCTCGCGACCGAGTGGACGGCGCTGCACCGCCCCGGCGCGCCCGACCTCTACCCGGAACCGCTGCGCGACGAGATCGACGAGGTGATGGAGGGCATCTACCGGGACGTCAACAACGGTGTGTACCGGGCCGGTTTCGCGTCGGAGCAGGGTGAGTACGAGCGCGCGTACCGCGATGTGTTCCGCCGGCTCGATCTGGTGTCGGAGCGGCTGGCCGGTCAGCGGTATCTGGTCGGGGACACCATCACCGAGGCCGATATCCGGCTGTTCACCACGCTGGTGCGCTTCGACGCCGTCTACCACGGGCACTTCAAGTGCAACCGCGCCAAGCTGACCGAGGACCCGGTGCTCCAGGCGTACGTGAAGGACCTCTACCAGACACCCGGTTTCGGCGACACGGTCGACTTCGACCACATCAAGCGGCACTACTACCTGGTGCACACCGGCGTGAACCCCACCGGCATCGTCCCCCTCGGACCCGATCTCTCCGGCTGGCTGACACCGCACCACCGCGAGGAGCTGGGCGGCAGGCCCTTCGGCAACGGGACCCCGCCGGGGCCGGTGCCGGCGGGCGAGGAGGTCCCGGCGGCGGGACGTCCCTGACAGCGGTACGCCGCCGGCCCCGGCGCGCCACCCCCGTGGGCGCGCCGGGGCCGGACCCCGGTGCCCCTCGTCACTCCTCCAGCTCGCGCGCCTGGCGGAGCCAGTCGGTGAACAGCTCCACGTCGATGTCCTCCCCGGAACGGAGCTTGACGCTCGCCATCTCCCGTGAGGCGGCATCGAGCCGGCCGGAAGGGTCGTTGATCCGTTGGCCCTTCCAGAGGCCGAAGGTGACGTAGGAGCTGTACGCCTTGATCAGCGCGACGGGCCGTTCGCCGGGTGCCGCGCCCAGGCCCCAGACCGGATGGCCGTGCCACATGGCCGCGTCCACACCGGTCAGAGCCGCGTCCACGATCTTCCTCGCGTCCTCGGCGACGCCGCGCAGGGAGTCGTCGAGGGAGGCGATGTACGCGTCGACGGTCTCGAACCTGGCCATGGTGATCAACCTCCGCTTGGTGAAAGCAACTGGGGTGTTGACCGTGGGCGTGGACGAAACTCATCGCTCGGCAGCGAGATCGGACGGACCAGATACGGGATCAGGTACGGGACTTGCCGGGCCCGGGCCCTGTCCGGGCGATCTTGCCGGGCCCGGACAGGAC
>NZ_JARJHW010000102.1:0-25703 GCF_040560175.1 Streptomyces panacea | reverse complement strand
CAGGCAGTTGTCGCCGCCGGGCGAGGAGCCGTAGCGGCCGAACGTCCAGGTGCCGGGCGCCTGCTCGTCGACACGCAGCAGTGGGCCCGAACCGTCCTTCTGAGACCCGACCTTCCAGGCCGTACCGGAGAGCTCCGGCGTACCGGCCACTCCCAGGGCCTCGGCGAGCCGCGCCACGTCGGCCGCCGCGACGGACCCCTCGGGGAGGTGTACGGCGGCGGAGCCGGGCCCCTCGGGCAGCGTGCCGGCCGCGCGGTACTCGACGCCGTACGGGCTCGGCTCACCGGGCGCGATGCCGGGCCCGCCCGCCGCGTCGCCGAGCGCCAGCGGCGGCGGATCCAGATCCCCGCCGTGCGCGGCCGAGGCGGCGTCACGGCCGCCGTCCGGCGAAGCCGTGGCGAAGTAGGCACCGCCGCCACCCACGATCAGGACGGCCGCCGCCACCGACACGATCGCGAGCGGGGAACGGCGCGACCAGGAGCGCACCCCGGCGCGCTCGTCATCGCGTTCGCCGTCGCTGTCCTGGGGTCGTTCGGTACTGGTCACCGTCTGCTCCTTCGGCCGTATCGGCCCCGCCGTGGCCGGGACACCGGTGGGACGGGCGGCAGGAGCGCTCGGTTCCCCGCGAACCGTCAGTCGCCGTATTCGGCCATTCCGTCGATCAGCCGGGCCGAGTCCGGGGGGACCGTGACGCCGTGGATCAGCGACGGAGGGACGGGGGCGGGAGCGGCGGCGGCGGGCTTCACCCAGTCCGGTGCCATCCGCGCGCAGTCACCGCGCAGTTCGGCCAGGCTGGTGTCGGACTCACGTACGGCGCGCTCGCGGGGGACGACGTTGTTCCTCATGGACGCACCGTAAGCACGGAGGGGGCAGGAGAAAAGCCCTACTATCGGGTAGTTCTGCCGTTTGGAGGCTCCCGAGGGCGAACCGATACCGTGGGCTGTCAACCGCCCACACGTCGCCCACCGCCACCCTTGCCGGAGCGACGGCGGCGCACACCTTCATATTCCACAGGAGCAGTCACGCCGTGAGAATCGCAGTCACCGGCTCCATCGCCACTGACCACCTCATGACCTTCCCCGGTCGCTTCGCCGACCAGTTGGTCGGGGACCAGCTGCACACGGTCTCGCTTTCCTTCCTCGTCGACAACCTCGACGTACGCCGGGGCGGTGTCGGAGCCAACATCTGCTTCGGTATGGGCCAGCTCGGCACCGCGCCGATCCTGGTCGGCGCCGTCGGACCCGACTTCGAGGAGTACCGCGCCTGGCTCGACCGCCACGGTGTCGACACCGCGTCGGTCCGGGTCTCCGAGGTGCTGCACACCGCGCGCTTCGTCTGCACGACGGACGCCGACCACAACCAGATCGGCTCCTTCTACACCGGCGCCATGAGCGAGGCGCGGCAGATCGAACTGAAGTCGGTCGCCGACCGGGTCGGCGGCCTCGACCTGGTCCTGATCGGCGCCGACGACCCGGAGGCGATGCTCCGCCACACGGAGGAGTGCCGTACCAGGTCCATCCCGTTCGCCGCGGACTTCTCGCAGCAGATCGCCCGGATGGACGGCGACGAGATCAGGCTGCTGCTCGACGGCGCGACGTACCTGTTCTCCAACGAGTACGAGAAGGGGCTCATCGAGTCCAAGACCGGCTGGACCGACGCCGAGATCCTCGCCCGCGTCGGCCACCGGGTCACCACGCTCGGCTCGCGCGGCGTGCGCATCGAGCGGGTCGGCGACGACCCGATCGAGGTCGGCTGCGCGGAGGAGACGGTCAAGGCCGACCCGACCGGCGTCGGCGACGCCTTCCGCGCCGGCTTCCTGTCCGGTCTGGCATGGGGTGTGGACCTGGAGCGGGCCGCGCAGGTCGGCTGCATGGTCGCGACCCTGGTCATCGAGACGGTGGGCACCCAGGAGTACACACTGCGCCGGAACAACTTCATGGACCGCTTCACCAAGGCGTACGGCCACGAGGCGGCCAACGAGGTCCGTAAGCACCTGGAGTAGCAGCGCCGGGGCGCGTGCCGCTCCCGCGGACCTCTCCGCGGGAGCGGCACGCGCCTTTCGGCCACCGGTGGCCGTGGCTCAGACGAGGCGGCGCACCAGGAACGCGGTGCCGTCCCGGCCGCCGTACTCGTGCCCGCGCATCTGGCACCAGGCCGGGATGTCCAGCCGGGCGGCCTCGTCGTCGGACAGGACGGTCACCGTGCCGCCCACCGGTACGTCCCCGATCACCTTCGCCAGCTCGATCACCGGGACCGGGCACAGCTTGCCGAGCGCGTTCACGACGAGTGACCCGGCCACCTCCGGCGCCGCGCCCCCGCCGGCGGGCGCCGCAGGCGCGCCGAGGCGTTCCCGTACACCCGCCACCAGCCCCGGCAGCACCTCCAGGAACCGGTCCACCTCCGCCTCCGCCGTACCGGACGGCAGCGACACCCTGACGTTGCCCTCCGAGAGCACCCCCATCGCCCGCAGCACATGGCTCGGCGTCAGCGTGCTGCTCGTGCAGGAGGAGCCCGACGACACGGAGAAGTCCGCCCGGTCCAGCTCGTGCAGCAGAGTCTCCCCGTCGACATAGAGACAGGAGAACGTGACGAGATGGGGGAGGCGGCGCACCGGATCGCCCACCACCTCGACATCGGGGACCAGTTCCGGCACCCGCGCCCGGATCCGGTCCACCAGCACCCGCAGCCTGGCAGCCTCGTCCTCGGCCTCGTCCCGTACCGCGCGCAGCGACGCCGCGGCGGCGACGATCGCCGGCAGGTTCTCGAAACCGGGTACGCGCCCCGACTCCCGCTCGTCCAGCGGGCCTTGGGGAGCGAACCGGACCCCCTTGCGCACGGCGAGCAGCCCCACCCCGGCGGGCCCGCCCCACTTGTGCGCGCTCGCGGTCAGCAGCGACCACGCCCCGTCCACCGGCCCCCATCCCAGCGACTGCGCTGCGTCCACCAGCAGCGGCACCCCGGCCGCCCGGCACGCCTCGGCGACGGCGGCGACCGGCTGCACCGTGCCGACCTCGTGGTTGGCCGACTGGAGGCAGGCGAGCGCCGTGTCGGCCCGCAGGGCCGCCGCGTACGTCTTTGGGGACACCGCCCCCGTCCGGTCCACCGGAACCTCCGTCACAGCCGCGCCGTCCCGGCCGCCGACCCGCGTGTGCCCGGCGTGGAGCACCGACGAGTGCTCGACCGCCGAGACCACCACATGGTCACCGACACGCCGGCGGCCCGCGAGCGATCCCGCCATCGCCGCGTGCACCGCGTAGGTCCCCGAAGGAGTGAAGACGAGTTCGTCGGGCCGGCAGCCCACCGCCTCCGCCGCGGCCTCGCGCGCGGCGTCCAGCAGCAGCCTGGCCCGCCGTCCCTCCCGGTACAGCCTGGCCGGATCGGCCCAGCCCTCGTCGAGGGCGGCTTGGAGGGCCTGGTGTGCGACGGGGTGCAGCGGGGCGGAGGAAGCGGAGTCGAAGTAGGCCACGCCGCCACGCTAGGCCAAGGGCCACCACGGAGAGCGCGCCCCGGTCCGCCCGGTCCGCCGAAGGCCTCTGGAGGGGGCGTCAGAAGTGCCCCGGAGCCGGGCATTCCACCCCTTCGGGGTGCCGGACGGCGCGTTGGGCACCCTCCATGCGCGACCCCAAATTGCGTCCAGTAGGGTTTGGTCCGCATAAACATCCAAACCCCTGCCCGCGTCAGGGCCGGCGACCGACCGTGACGGCCGCAGCCGGCTGTGCGGGCGAGACTCTCGGGAAGGCGCTACGTGAGTCCCAACGGCTCCGACCGCTCGTCGCGGCGCCCGATGCGGCGGAAGCTGCCGCAGGTGCTGACTGCGGGCCTGATCCTCGCGACCGCCACCGGTTGCACATACAAGGATTTCCCCCGCCTTGGAATGCCCACACCGGTGACCGAGGAGGCCCCCAGAATCCTCTCCCTCTGGCAGGGCTCGTGGGCGGCAGCGCTCATCACGGGCATCCTGGTGTGGGGGCTGATCGTGTGGAGCGTCATCTTCCACCGGCGCAGCCGCACCAAGGTGGAGGTACCTCCACAGACCCGTTACAACATGCCCATCGAGGCCCTGTACACGGTCGTTCCGCTCATCATCGTCTCGGTGCTCTTCTACTTCACCGCGCGTGACGAGTCGAAGCTCCTCTCTCTTGAGGACAAGCCCACCCACACCGTGAACGTGGTGGGCTACCAGTGGAGCTGGGGCTTCAACTACGTCGAGAACGTGGACGGCGACGCCTCCACCGGCGCCGAGATTCCCAAGGAACTCGGCGACATCCCCCAGAAGTTCCAGGACGACTTCCCCGCCGGTGCCGAAGGCGTCTACGACGCCGGAATCCCGGGCACACGGAATCCCCAGAACGGCAACCCGGGTCCGACCCTGTGGCTGCCGAAGGGGGAAAAGGTCCGGTTCGTCCTCACGTCACGTGACGTCATCCACTCCTTCTGGGTCGTGCCGTTCCTGATGAAGCAGGACGTCATCCCGGGTCACACCAACGCCTTCGAGGTGACTCCCAACCAGGAGGGCACCTTCATGGGCAAGTGCGCCGAACTGTGCGGTGTGGACCACTCCCGGATGCTCTTCAACGTCAAGGTCGTCTCCCCGGAGCGCTACCAGCAGCACTTGAAGGAGCTGGCCGACAAGGGGCAGACCGGCTACATCCCGTCGGGCATCGAGCTGACGGACCCGGCCAGGAATGCGGAGAAGAAACAACTGTGAGCATCCTCAACGAACCCAAGGGTGCCGCCGCAGCAGCTGACGACTCGTACGAGAACGAGCTGCCGGTACGGCGCAAGCAGCCCGGCTCGGTCGTCATCAAGTGGCTGACCACCACCGATCACAAGACGATCGGCACGCTCTACCTGGTCACGTCGTTCGTCTTCTTCTGCATCGGTGGTGTGCTCGCGCTCTTCATGCGCGCCGAGCTGGCCCGTCCCGGCACGCAGATCATGTCGAACGAGCAGTTCAACCAGGCGTTCACGATGCACGGCACGATCATGCTGCTGATGTTCGCGACGCCGCTGTTCGCCGGTTTCGCGAACTGGATCATGCCGCTGCAGATCGGCGCGCCCGACGTGGCGTTCCCGCGGCTGAACATGTTCGCCTACTGGCTCTACCTGTTCGGCTCGATCATCGCGGTGGCCGGTTTCGTCACCCCGCAGGGCGCGGCGGACTTCGGCTGGTTCGCGTACTCCCCGCTGTCGGACGCGGTCCGTTCGCCGGGCATCGGCGCCGACCTGTGGATCATGGGTCTGGCCTTCTCCGGCTTCGGCACGATCCTCGGCTCGGTCAACTTCATCACCACGATCATCTGCATGCGCGCGCCCGGCATGACGATGTTCCGCATGCCGATCTTCTGCTGGAACGTGCTGCTGACCGGTGTGCTGGTCCTGCTCGCCTTCCCGGTGCTGGCCGCCGCGCTCTTCGCCCTGGAGGCCGACCGGAAATTCGGTGCGCACATCTTCGACGCCGCCAACGGCGGCGCGTTGCTCTGGCAGCATCTGTTCTGGTTCTTCGGGCATCCAGAGGTGTACATCATCGCCTTGCCCTTCTTCGGGATCGTCTCCGAGATCATCCCGGTGTTCAGCCGCAAGCCGATGTTCGGCTACATCGGTCTGGTCGGCGCGACGATCGCCATCGCCGGTCTGTCGGTGACGGTGTGGGCGCACCACATGTATGTGACGGGCGGCGTGCTGTTGCCGTTCTTCTCCTTCATGACATTCCTGATCGCGGTGCCGACCGGAGTGAAGTTCTTCAACTGGATCGGCACGATGTGGAAAGGCTCGCTGTCCTTCGAGACACCGATGCTCTGGACCATCGGCTTCCTGGTCACCTTCACCTTCGGTGGTCTGACGGGCGTCATCCTGGCCTCCCCGCCGATGGACTTCCATGTCTCCGACTCGTACTTCGTCGTCGCCCACTTCCACTACGTCGTCTTCGGCACGGTGGTGTTCGCGATGTTCGCCGGCTTCCACTTCTGGTGGCCGAAGATGACCGGCAAGATGCTGGACGAACGGCTCGGGAAGATCACCTTCTGGACGCTGTTCATCGGCTTCCACGGCACGTTCCTGGTGCAGCACTGGCTGGGAGCGGAGGGCATGCCACGGCGTTACGCGGACTACCTCGCGGCCGACGGCTTCACCGCGCTGAACACCATCTCCACGATCAGCTCGTTCCTGCTGGGCCTGTCGGTCCTGCCGTTCTTCTACAACGTCTGGAAGACCGCCAAGTACGGGAAGAAGGTCGAGGTGGACGATCCGTGGGGCTACGGCCGTTCACTCGAATGGGCGACTTCCTGCCCGCCGCCCCGGCACAACTTCCTCACACTGCCGAGGATCCGCTCCGAATCCCCGGCGTTCGACCTGCACCACCCGGAGATCGCGGCGCTCGAACACCTTGAGAACGACGGACAGAAGGACGCCGCTCTGCTCGGTGGCAAGGAGGTCGGCAAGTGAAGGTCCAAGGCTGGATGTTCCTCTGGCTGAGCCTCTTCATCCTCGTCGTCGCGGCTGTGTACGGCGTGTGGTCGAAGGAGCCCGTCGGTACCACCGCGCTCTTCCTGGCGTTCGGTCTGAGCCTCATGATCGGCTTCTACCTGGCCTTCACGGCCCGGCGGGTCGACGCGATGGCGCAGGACAACAAGCAGGCCGACGTCGCGGACGAGGCCGGCGAGGTGGGGTTCTTCTCCCCGCACAGCTGGCAGCCGCTCTCGCTGGCCATCGGCGGCGCGCTCGCGTTCCTCTCCATCGCCATCGGCTGGTGGCTGCTGTTCTTCTCCTTCCCGATCCTCCTGATCGGCCTGTGGGGCTGGGTCTTCGAGTACTACAGCGGAGAGAACCAGAACCAGTAGCCGAAAACGGCGGCGAGCGGCCGTCACCGAGGCAACGGGCCCGGATCCCCCTCACTCCTGAGGAGGATCCGGGCCCCTCGTTTGCAGTCACACAGCGCGCCGTAACCGGACATTCTTCATAACGTGTGCATATGAACCACACGCCGCGCTTTCGCACCGTTCTCGGCTGCACTCTGCTGGTCCTGTCCCTCGGGGCGGTAGCGACCGGCTGTGGCGGCCCGGACGGCCACCCGCTGTCGGGCAAGCCCTACGACGCCGCCGACCAGGTCTCCCTGAACGCACCCAAGGGCGACGCCAAGGCGAACCCCGACAAGCCGCTGGAAATCGTCGCCAAGGGCGGCGACGCACGGATCACCGACGTCACCGTCACCGACGCCGCCGGCCACCACCTGGCGGGCGAACTGGCCGCGGACGGGGCCCGCTGGCGCTCCACGGCCCCGTTGGCCGCCGGTGCCCGCTACACCGTCAAGGTCGCCACGGAGGACGAGGACGGCGCCCCCGGCAGCCGTACGCTCGACTTCGAGACGTCTCCGGTGAAGCGCAACCTCTCCGTCACCTTCGGCCCCAAGGCGGGCAAGTACGGCGTCGGCCAGCCCATCACGGCTGAGCTGAGCGCCCCGGTCAAGGACCGGGAGGCCAGAGCCGTCGTCGAACGGGGTCTCAAGGTCCGCTCCAGCCCCGCCGCCGAAGGCTCCTGGCACTGGGTCGACGACAAGAAGCTGCACTTCCGGCCCAAGGAGTACTGGCCCGCCAACGCGTCCGTCAGCGTCAGCAGCACCCTCGACGGCATCAAGGTCGGCAACAAGCTGTACGGCGGCGCCGTGAAGCCCCTGAAGATCACCACCGGCGACCGGCTCGAAGCCATCGCCGACGCCGGTACGCACCACATGACGGTGCTGCGCAACGGCGAGGAAATCAGAACGATCCCGGTGACCACCGGCAAGCCCGGCTTCTCGACCCGTAACGGCACCAAGGTCGTCCTGGAGAAGCAGCAGTTCGTACGGATGCGCGGCACCAGCGTCGGCATCGCGGCGGGCAGCAGCGAGGGGTACGACCTGCCCGTCTACTGGGCGACGCGGGTCACCTGGAGCGGTGAGTACGTGCACGCCGCCCCGTGGTCCGTCGGCTCACAGGGGTCGGCGAACGTCAGCCACGGCTGCGTCGGCATGTCCACGGACAACGCCGAGTGGTTCTTCGACACCGTCCGCGAGGGCGACATCGTCAAGGTCGTCAACAGCGGTGGCGAGGACATGGATCCGTTCGGCAACGGCTTCGGCGACTGGAACCTGGACTGGGCCAAGTGGCGCCAGGGCAGCGCCCTGGTCGGCCCCGCCAACGACGGCGGCGGCCAGGTGGAGGCCGCCCGGCTCCGCCCCCAGGTCTGACGCGAGCCGGGACGACCGGACCGGTCGGAGCCGTCAGGCCTCCACGGCGAGCCTGGTGCGCAGCAGCGCGGCCAGCGCCTCCGGGAAGCCCACCGGCTCCACCGGCAGCGTCACAGCGGCCTCAGCGCGGCTCCAGGTGGCCAGCCAGGCGTCCTGAGGGCGGCCCATCAGCAGCAGCACGGGCGGTGAGTTGAAGATCTCGTCCTTGATCTGCCGGCACAGGCCCATGCCGCCGATGGGGGTGGCCTCGCCGTCGAAGACACACGCGTCGACGCCGCCCTTGTCGAGCACCTTCAGTACGGCGTGCATCGTCGCGCACTCGATGTACTCGACCGGCGGCAGGTCGGCGGCCGGCCTGCGGCCCGCTGCCGTCAGCACCTGCTCGCGGGTGTTCGCGTTGTCGCTGTAGACCAGGACCGTGGCGGTCGGCTGCATTGTTCCTCCGTGACATCCGTCGTGACATCCGCGTCTGCGAGGGCTCCGGGCTCAGGGCCTGTCGTGTGGATCAGGCCCTCGCCACCGAGACCCGCTGCGCGGATGCTACTCCGTCGGACACCATGTCAGCACGGGTCCCGGCCCTTCCGCGATGGGCCGTTCGGTCCTGGCCCGCGTCCCGTCCGAAGTGGCTGACACTCCGAATGGGACCCCCGGGAGTGAGGGCGGGATAAGCGACCGACATAATGTCGGTCGTGGCGACAGCAACGACAGTAGAAACCGGGCACGCGCACCCGACGGTCAATCGGCCGAACCTCACCAGTGTCGGAACCATCATCTGGTTGAGTTCCGAGCTGATGTTCTTCGCGGCCCTCTTCGCGATGTACTTCACCCTCCGGTCGGTGACAGGAGCGGCGTTCTGGTCGGAGAAGGCCGATTCGCTGAACATCCCGTTCTCGGCGGTGAACACCACGATCCTGGTGCTCTCCTCACTCACCTGCCAGCTCGGCGTCTTCGCCGCTGAGCGGGGCGACGTGAAGAAGCTCCGCTCGTGGTTCGTGATCACGTTCGTGATGGGTGCGGTCTTCGTCGGAGGTCAGATCTTCGAGTACACGGAGCTCGTCAAGCACGAGGGCCTCTCGCTCTCGTCCGACGCGTACGGCTCCGCGTTCTATCTGACCACCGGCTTCCATGGTCTGCACGTGACAGGCGGCCTGATCGCCTTCCTGCTGGTTCTCGGCAGAACGTACGCGGCCAAGAGGTTCACCCACGAGCAGGCAACCGCCGCCATCGTCGTGTCCTATTACTGGCACTTCGTCGATGTCGTCTGGATCGGCCTTTTCGCCACGATCTACCTGATCAAGTAGCGGGCCACAGCGCCCGACGCGCTTGCGCACACCGTCCAGAAGCACCGACGCAGAAGATCCTGACACCGGGGTAATCCGTGAAAAAGCTCTCCGCACGACGACGCCATCCGTTGGCGGCGGTCGTCGTCCTACTCCTCGCGCTGGCGGCCACCGGGGGGCTGTACGCCGCGTTCGCGCCCGCGGGCAAGGCACAGGCAGACGACACCGCCCAGTCCCTCGCCATCGACGAGGGCAAGAAGCTGTACGCCGTGGGCTGCGCGAGCTGCCACGGCGTCGGCGGTCAGGGCACGACCGACGGCCCGTCGCTGACCGGCGTCGGCGCCGCCGCCGTGGACTTCCAGGTCGGCACCGGCCGGATGCCGGCGCAGCAGCCCGGCCCGCAGGTACCCAAGAAAAAGGTCATCTACGACCAGAAGGAGATCGACCAACTCGCGGCGTACGTCGCCTCGCTCGGTCCCGGTCCCTCCATCCCGACCGCCGAGCAGTACAACCCGGAAGGCGCGGACTCCGCCAAGGGCGGTGAGCTGTTCCGGTCCAACTGCGCCCAGTGCCACAACTTCGGTGGTGAGGGCGGCGCGCTGACGAACGGCAAGTACGCGCCGGGGCTTGAAGGGGTATCCAACAAGCACCTGTACGAGGCGATGCTGACCGGTCCGCAGAACATGCCCTCCTTCCCCGACTCGACGATGCCCGAGGAACAGAAGCGGGAGATCATCAAGTACGTCGAGGACGTGAACGGCGACAAGTCGACGAACCCCGGCGGTCTCAAGCTCGGTGGCATCGGCCCCGTCAGTGAGGGCCTGTTCTCCTGGATCATCGGTCTGGGCCTGCTGATCGCAGTCGCCATCTGGACCGCGGCGCACACCGCTAAGGCCAAGAAGTCATGAGTAGCAACCGGATTTCAGACGAGAACCTGCCGGCTGAGCAGGAATCCGCGCACACCGAGGTCGAGCGTGCCGACGACCCGTTCGCCAACCCCGGGATGCCGGCCCACCGGCCGCGTATCCAGGACATCGACGAGCGGGCGGCCAAGCGCTCGGAGCGCGCGGTGGCGGCACTCTTCACGCTGTCGATGCTGGCCACGATCGGCTTCATCGCCTCGTTCGTCGCCTTCCCCGTCGACAAGATCGTGTACATCTGGCCGTTCGGTCATGTGAGCGCGCTCAACTTCTCGCTGGGGCTGACGCTCGGAGTCGCCCTCTTCGCCATCGGCGCGGGCGCGGTCCACTGGGCGCGCACCCTGATGAGCGACGTGGAGATCGTCCAGGAGCGCCACCCGATCGAGGCCACCCCCGAGGTCGCCGCGAAGGCGAAGGAGGACTTCCTCCTCGGTTCGGCGGAGTCCGGCTTCGGGAGGCGCAAGCTGATCCGCAACACGATGTTCGGCGCGCTGGCCATGGTGCCGCTCTCCGGCGTGGTCCTGCTGCGTGACCTCGGCCCGCTGCCGGAGAACAAGCTCCGCACGACGTTCTGGAAGAAGGGCTTGCTGCTCATCAACCAGAACACGAGCGAGCCGCTGCGTCCCGAGGACGTCACCGTGGGGTCGCTGACCTTCGCCCAGCCCGAGGGGCTGGACGAGCACAATGAGAACTTCAACAATGAGATCGCCAAGGCGGCTCTCATGATCGTTCGCATTCAGCCCGAGGACATCAAGGACAAGCGCGAACTCGAGTGGTCGCACGAGGGCATCGTCGCGTACTCCAAGATCTGCACCCATGTCGGCTGTCCCATCAGCCTCTATGAGCAGCAGACGCACCACGTGCTCTGCCCGTGCCACCAGTCCACCTTCGACCTGTCCGACGGCGCCCGCGTCATCTTCGGCCCGGCCGGTCACGCCCTTCCGCAACTGCGGATCGGTGTGAACGGCGAGGGATTCCTCGAAGCGCTCGGCGATTTCGACGAGCCCGTCGGTCCGTCCTTCTGGGAGCGCGGATGAGTACTGCGTCTGACGAAAAGAGCCGCCAGGCACCCGCGGGAGAGCGGGTCGCCGACTGGGCGGACGGTCGCCTCGGGATCTACGGCGCGGCCAAGGGCATGGTGCGCAAGGTCTTTCCGGACCACTGGTCGTTCATGCTGGGCGAGATCGCCCTGTGGAGCTTCGTCGTCATCATCCTCACGGGTGTGTATCTGACGCTGTTCTTCCACCCGAGCATGAACGAGGTCGTTTACCACGGCAGTTACGTGCCGATGCAGGGTGTCCAGATGACCGAGGCGTACGCCTCGACGCTGGACATCAGCTTCGACGTCCGCGGTGGTCTGCTGATCCGGCAGATCCACCACTGGGCCGCGCTGATCTTCGTGGCCGCGATGTTCGTGCACATGATGCGCGTCTTCTTCACGGGCGCGTTCCGCAAGCCCCGCGAGATCAACTGGCTGTTCGGCTTCCTGCTGTTCGTGCTGGCTCTGTTCACCGGACTCACCGGTTACTCGCTCCCGGACGACCTGCTGTCCGGCACCGGTGTCCGCTTCGCCCAGGGCGCGATCCTGTCCACACCCATCGTGGGCACGTACATCTCGATGTTCCTGTTCGGCGGGGAGTTCCCCGGTCACGACATCGTGGCGCGGTTCTACTCCATCCACATCCTGCTGCTGCCGGGCATCATGCTCGGGCTCGTGGTGGCGCACCTGATCCTGGTCTTCTACCACAAGCACACGCAGTTCGCCGGGCCCGGCAAGACCAACAACAACGTGGTCGGCGCGCCGTTCCTGCCGATCTACATGGCCAAGGCCGGCGGCTTCTTCTTCCTGGTCTTCGGTGTCATCACGATCATCTCGGCCATCGCCACGATCAACCCGGTGTGGGCCATCGGCCCGTACCGCCCGGACCTGGTCTCCACCGGAGCACAGCCCGACTGGTATCTGGGCTTCTCCGAGGGTCTGATCCGCGTGATGCCCGGCTGGGAGCTCAACTTCTGGGGCCATACGCTCGTCCTGGGCGTGTTCATCCCGCTGATGATCTTCCCGTTGGTCCTGGTGGCCCTCGCGGTCTACCCGTTCATCGAGTCCTGGGTCACCGGCGACAAGCGCGAGCACCACATCCTGGACCGCCCGCGCAACGTGCCGACCCGTACCGCCTTCGGTGTGGCGTGGCTGACCCTGTACTTCATCCTGCTCATCGGCGGCGGGAACGACATCTGGGCCACCCACTTCCATCTGTCGATCAACACGATCACCTGGTTCATCAGGATCGCGTTCTTCGTCGGCCCGGTCGTCGCGTTCGTGATCACCAAGCGGTTCTGTCTTGGACTTCAGCGCCGCGACGCCGAGAAGGTGCTGCACGGACGCGAGTCCGGTGTCATCAAGCGGCTGCCGCACGGTGAGTTCGTGGAGGTCCACCAGCCGCTGAGCCAGGCGGACCTGCACACGCTCACCGCTCACGAGCAGTACAAGCCGGCCGAGATCGGGCCGACCGTCGACGAGAACGGTGTCGAGCGCAAGACCTCTCCGGTGGAGAAGCTGCGGGTCAAGCTGAACAAGGGCTACTACGGCGAGGGAAGCCAGATCCCCAAGCCGACGGCCGAGGAGTACAAGGAGATCACGAGCGGCCACGGCCACCACTGATCACCTGAGGTACGAGGGCCCCGGCCCGGTGCTCCTTTCGGGGGACCGGGCCGGGGCTTTCGTACGTCCCGGGGTACGGCCGTCGGCGGCACGGCTGTCCGTAGTTCGGGCAGCCGGTCGGTGATCGGGGTCGGCGCCGATAGGCTGACGCCCGGCAGCACCGGCCAGAAGGCCGTGCACCCGTCCCCAGATCCCCAGGAGCGAGCATGAGCAGCGCTGTTGCACCGGCCGGAGGCGACACCCTGGCGGCTCGTTCCTGGCCGGGTGTACTGAACTCGCTGCTGCGCGGCCAGGATCTCGACGCCGGCGCCACGGCCTGGGCCATGGACCGCATCATGAGCGGCGAGGCCACCGACGTGCAGATCGCGGGCTTCGCCGTCGCGCTGCGCGCCAAGGGCGAGACCGTGGACGAGGTCTCGGGACTCGTACGCGCCATGTACGAGCACGCCAGGACCATCGAGGTTCCCGGCGCCACGGTCGATGTCGTCGGCACCGGCGGCGACCTCGCTAAGACCGTCAACATCTCCACGATGGCTGCGATCGTCGTGGCCGGGGCGGGCGGCAAGGTCGTCAAGCACGGCAGCCGCGCGTCGTCGTCCGCGAGCGGCGCCTCCGACGTGCTGGAGAAGCTCGGGGTCAATCTGGAGCTGACGCCGCAGCGGGTCGTGGAGGTCGCCGAGGAGGCGGGCATCACCTTCTGCTTCGCGGTGAAGTTCCACCCGGCCCTGCGGTACGCGGCCAAGGCCCGCAAGGAGCTGGGCGCGCAGACCACGTTCAACATCCTGGGACCGCTCACCAACCCGGCGCGGGTCCGCGCCCAGGCGGTCGGCGTGGCGGACATCCGGATGGCGCCGATCGTGGCCGGTGTCCTCGCCGAGCGGGGCAACTCCTCGCTCGTCTTCCGCGGCGACGACGGCCTGGACGAGCTGACCACGACCGCCACGTCACACGTATGGGTGGTTCGGGACGGCCAGGTCACGGAGCGGGCCTTCGACCCCAGGGACATCGGCCTGGAGCTGGTCCCGGTCGAGGCCCTGCGGGGCGCGGACGCGTCGTACAACGCGGACGTCGCGCGCCGGCTGCTGGCCGGCGAGACCGGCCCCGTACGGGACGCGGTCCTGCTGAACGCGGCGGCGGCGCTGGTGGCGCTGGAGCCGGCCGACGGCACGCTGAACGACCAACTCGCGGCGGGATTCGCGCGGGCGGCGCGGGCGGTGGACTCGGGCGCGGCGAAGCAGGCGCTGGAGCGCTGGGTGGCCGCGAGCAACGCGTAGCGGTCGCCTCTCGCCGGACCAGGACGGCCCGGAGGGTGTCCCGTATCGCGGACGCCGTCTGGGCCGTCGCGCACCGGTGGGGTAATCTCACCCCAGGTCATGAGTGACAGCGACTACGGCCCCGGCCCGCTGTCCGGCAACCCTCCGTCCGTGGCGGGGTGCCCCGGGTGAAGACCAGGCCGCAGGCAGCGAGGTCTGCGGCAAGCGCGGACCCCTGGACATCGTTCGGATGTCGTCATCCCTGGGGTCCTGGTCCTCAAGGGAGCAGTCTCGTGAGCAAGCGAATGCGATAGGGCCTTCGGCCCTTCCGGTGCCCTCTCGCGCCGGAGACAAGGGCCCGAGCCCTCTTCAGTGAGCGCCACCCCCGCTGTCCGTCCCGCGCCGTCACGGCATCCGCCGTCACGACGACGCGTCCGGCTGTCGGGTCCTGATGCCGTTTCCGCCTCGTCCTGCCGGGAGATACCGCCATGTCCGCACCCACCGACGCCCTCGGCCGCACCACCACCGACCAGCCGCTGCCCGTCCTCGGACGTGAGGTCACCGTCCCCCTCGTCACCGGCGGCGAAGTCACCTACGCCGCCCTCGACTACGCGGCCAGCGCCCCCGCACTCCAGCGTGTCTGGGACGACGTCGCCGCCTACGCCCCGTACTACGGCAGCGTCCACCGCGGCGCCGGGTACCTCTCGCAGCTCTCCACCGACCTCTTCGAGAACAGCCGCCGCACCGTCGCCGAGTTCCTCGGCTGCCGCGAGGACGACCAGGTCGTCTTCACCCGGTCCACCACCGACTCGCTCAACCTGCTCGCCGCCGTGCTGCCCGCCGGCTGCGAGGTGTTCGTCTTCGAGACCGAGCACCACGCGTCGCTGCTGCCCTGGCGCGACGCCCGCGTCAGCTACCTCAACGCGCCCCGCACCCCCGGCGAGGCCGTCGCCACACTGGAGCGGGCGCTGGCCGGGCGCGACCCGAAGGGCCCCGCCCTGGTGTGCGTCACCGGCGCCTCCAACGTCACCGGCGAGCTGTGGCCCGTGAGCGAACTGGCCGCCGTCGCGCACGCCCACGGCGCCCGCGTCGTCCTCGACGCCGCGCAGCTCGCCCCGCACCACCCCGTGGACATCGCGGAGCTGGACGTGGACTGGGTGGCCTTCTCCGGGCACAAGCTCTATGCGCCGTTCGGCTCCGGTGTGCTCGCGGGCCGCGCCGACTGGCTTCGGGAGTCGGAGCCGTACCTCGCCGGTGGTGGCGCCAGCCGCAAGGTCGCGCGCCGTGGCGACGGCGGTGTGGACGTCGAGTGGCACACCACCGCGGCCCGCCACGAGGCCGGGTCGCCGAACGTCATCGGCGTGTACGCGATCGCCTCCGCCTGCAAGGCCCTCACCGAGGCGGGCTTCGACCGGCTCGTCGCGCGTGAGAGGGAGCTGGTGGCCCGGGTGCGCGAAGGGCTCGCCCAGGTGCCCGAGGTGCGGGTGCTCTCGCTGTTCGGCGACGACGCGCCCCGGGTGGGCGTCATCTCCTTCGTCGTCGACGGCTGGAACAGCTCCCACTTCGCCGCCGCGCTCTCGGCGGAGTACGGCATCGGCGTACGGGACGGGCTGTTCTGCGCCCACCCGCTGGTCAGGACGCTGCTGGGCGGCGACGCCGGGGACCCGGGGGAGTGCGGCGCGCCGGACGCCGGGCCCGGTGAGAAGTCGCTGAACGCGATCCGGGTCAGCTTCGGGGCCGGCACGCCGGACGAGCACGTGGCGCGTTTCATCGGCGCGGTCCGGGAGCTCGTCCGGGACGGGGCCCGCTGGAACTACCGCACCGAGGACGGCCGTTGCGTCCCCGACCGCGGCTGACGGATCCCGCTCAGGCGTCGAGGCCGATCGCGAACGCCGCTTCCAGGTCGTGCTGGGAGTACGTACGGAACGCCACGTGCGTGTCCGTGGCCTCGACGCCCGGGATCTTGCTGATGCTGCCCGGGATGACGTCCGCCAGATCGTCGTGCCTGGCGACCCGCACCATGGCGATCAGATCGTAGGTGCCGGTGACGGAGAAGACCTCGCTGACGCTCTCCAGCCCCGCGATGGACTCGGCGATCTCGGGGATCCGGTCGACGCTGGTCTTGATGAGCACGATCGCGGTGATCACGGTTGACGTTCTCCCTCGGTGGCCACGAGACGGGGCTTCACTCTAGCCGTACGCCGGAAGAGTCCCCAGGCGGCGACGAAGCCGAGGGCGAAGCCCACCAGATGCGCCAGATAGGCGACGCCCGGGCCCGGCTCGGCGTTCCTGGCCGCCAGCCACTGAAGGACGAACCAGAAGATCAGGACGATCCAGGCGGGGAAGCGCAGCGGCAGGAAGAAAAGGAACGGGAAGAGGCTGGTGACGCGCGCGCGGGGAAAGAGACAGAGGAAGGCGCCGAGCACACCGGAGATCGCGCCCGACGCGCCCACCAGGGTCTGGTCGGAGTCCGCGTTCGCCACCGCGTAGGCGAACAGGGCGAGATATCCGCAGCCGAGATAGAAGAGGGTGAACCGCACCCGCCCCATCCGCTCCTCGGCCATCGCCCCGAAGACATAGAGGAAGAGCAGGTTGCCCAGCAGATGGAGCCAGCTGCCGTGGACGAAGAGCGCGGTGAGAGGGGTGAGGAGCGCGTGGGATTCACCGCTCGTCAGCTGGTCGGGGAGCACCCCCCAGCGTTCGAAGTACGCGCTCTGCGCGGCGAGCAGGGTGTCGCCCGTCCCGTACGCGGGATTGAACCCCGAGAGCGGACCGGTCAGGAAGGCCAGAGCGCACAGGCCGATCAGACCGTAGGTCACCACCGGCGCTCCGGCCGCCGCGCGCCAATTGATCATCCACGGATCATCCCGTACGCGGACAGACGGGGAGAGACCGCCTCGCCGCGACACGGGGTACACGGGAGGCCGTAGGGTTACGGCGCGTACTTCCCCGGTTCGGCGCCGCACCGGGGCGACGGCGCGGCGGGCTCGACATCAGGGCTTCAGGACGTTCAGGACATCAGGCTCGACGAAAGAGGACGGCACGATGACGACGGTTCCCTTGCCGACCGACGCCACCCGGTGGCGCTGCACGCTGTGCGGCAATCTCACCCGGTTCGACGTGACGCGCTCGTCCAAGGTGGTGGAGTACGTCCATCTGGACCTGGCCGGGCAGTCGAAGGTCGAGGAGCGCGACGTGGTCAGTGAGACCATCGAGTCCGTCCGCTGCCGCTGGTGCAACGCGGTGGATCAGATCGAACTGGTTGACAGGCCGGGCGCCGGTTCCTGAGGGAGCCGCCCGAAAGGGTAGTGGGGTGACGGATCGTGGAGCAGCCCGCAAGTGGCGCTGAGCCGGCCGGTGCGGCCGGCGGCGACGCCGAGGCGCTCGACAGGCCGCTGCCCGAGGGAGTGCGGCGCCGGGTCGTGGCGCTGGTCTCGGACGCCTTCGGCGGTCTGACCGTCACCGAACTTCCCGCCCAGCTACGACAGTACGCGCGCTTCACGCCGAGCAGACGCGCCCGGTTCGCGGGCAACGCGATGGCGGCGGCCCTGGAGAGCGACCCGGTGTTCCGGCAGCGGATCGGCGAGCGGTTCGGCCAGGCGGACCCCGAGCTGGCCGCCGCGGTCGAATCCGGGTCGCCGCCCCCGGCCGCCGACCCCGTCGACGTGGCGGCGGCGGCCTATGTCCTGCGCCCCGTCGGCTGGGTGAAGCTGGTGGCCGCCGCGGGCGAGGAGGTCCAGCGCGCCGACGCCGAGCGCGCCGACGAGGAGAACCGCCGCGAGCTGGAGCGCCTGCGCGAGGAGCTGACGCAGGCCCGCGCCTCGACGAAGACCGAGACGGAGCGGCTCCGTTCGGAGCTGGACGCCGCCCGCAGGGAGACCGAGTCCACGCACCGCAAGCTGCGCGGCGCCCTGAGTGACGTGAAGCGCGGCGAGGCCGCCCTGCGCCGTACGGCCGCCGAGATCGAGACGGCCCGCGCGGAGGCCGCGACCCAGCTGTCCGTGGCGGTGAGCGAGTCGCGGCGCCTCAAGGCCCGGCTCGCGGAGGCGGAGGCGGCGGTGGAGGCGGGGCGCCGGGCCGCCCGCGAGGGGCGCTCGGTGGAGGACATGCGGCTGCGGCTGCTGCTGGACACCGTCTTGGAATCGGCGCAGGGGCTGCGGCGCGAGCTGGCGCTGCCGCCGGCCGCCGCGCACCCCGCCGATCTGGTCGACGCCGTGGAGCCCGGCCGAATGTCTCCCAAGGACGTCGCGGCGCGCGCGCTGTCCGACATGGACCCCGCGCTGCTGGACCAGTTGCTGGCGCTGCCGCAGGCGCATCTGGTGGTCGACGGCTACAACGTCACCAAGACCGGCTATCCGACGATGCCGTTGGAGAAGCAGCGGCTGCGGCTGCTCGGCGGGCTGGCGATGCTCGCCGCGCAGTCCGGCGCGGAGATGACGTGTGTCTTCGACGGGGCCGAACTGGCGGCCCCCGTACTGCTCGCGCCGCCGCGCGGGGTGCGGGTGCTGTTCTCCAAGCCGGGCGTGACGGCGGACGAGCTGATCCGTCAGCTCGTCCGGGCGGAGCCGCCGGGGCGTCCGGTGGTGGTCGTCTCGACCGACCGTGAGGTCGCCGACGGGGTGGCGCGGGCCGGCGCGAGACCCGTCGCGTCCGCCTTGTTGCTGAAGCGGCTTTCGCGCGTCTAGTAACTCCTGTGCTCAATGCGGCATTTGGTCACACCATGTCGCACCACAGTGTCAATTGTTCATCACTGTCGGTGCGATGTATGTGAAGAAACCACTCCACGGCGAAATTTTTTCCCTTCAGGATTTGAACTGATCACGGGAAGGTCACTAGGGTCAGGCTTCGAACCTTCGCGCGGTTGATCACCCATCCGGGGTGGCGGCGAAGGAACCGCCGAATTCATGTAGTTCAGTCCGGGTAGTACCGGATTCCCGGCCCCGCCGGGAAAGCTGGAACACATGGAGCCGGGGACTCGTTCCCCACTCCCGGTAGGCGGCTCGAGGAAGAAGGAGCTCGCCTTCGTGGCGTCCCACCGTCGTCCCAAGCAGCCGAGCCGCGCCCGCGTGACCGTGCTCACCGCGACCGCAGCCGCAGCTGTCGCCCTGACGTCCCAGGCCGCGCAGGCCGATCCGAAGCCGACCAAGGAAGACGTCAAGGAAAAGGTCGACAAGCTCTACCACGAGGCCGAGGCCTCGACCGAGGCGCACAGCGGCGCCGAGGAGAAGGAAAAGAAGCTCGAGAAGCAGGTCGAGGCGATGCAGGACAAGGTCGCCCGTGGCCAGGAGGAGCTCAACGAGCTGCGTACCGGCCTCGGTTCGATGGCCAGTGCCCAGTACCGCACCGGTGGCATCGACCCCGCCCTCCAGCTCTTCCTCTCCGCCGACCCCGACGACTATCTGGACAAGGCCTCCGTGCTCGACCAGATGGGCAGCAAGCAGGTCAGCGCGCTGGAGCAGATCCAGGCCAAGCAGCGGACCCTCGCGCAGCAGCGTCAAGAGGCGACCCTGAAGCTGAAGGACCTCTCCGACACGCGCACGGAGCTGGCCAAGAAGAAGAAGGACGTCCAGACCAAGCTCAACGCGGCGAACAAGCTTCTCAACACGCTGACCGCCCAGGAGCGCGCGCAGATCCAGGCCGACGACGTGAAGCGCGCGGCCCGTGGCAACGAGCGCGTCAACCTCGGCAACGAGGCGGCCTCTTCGGGCCGTGCCGCCGCCGCGCTGGCCGCCGCCAAGACCCAGCTGGGCAAGCCGTACATCTCCGGCGCCGAGGGTCCCAACTCCTACGACTGCTCCGGGCTGACCCAGTGGGCCTACGCCCAGGCGGGCGTGAGCCTCACCAGGACCACGTACACCCAGGTCAACGACGGCGTGAAGATAGGCCGCGGCGAACTCGCCCCCGGCGACCTGGTCTTCTTCAGCGGTCTGAGCCATGTCGGGCTGTACGTCGGCAACGGCCAGGTCATCCACGCCCCCAAGCCGGGCACCGTGGTGCGGTACGAATCCATGGAGTGGGCAGGCAGCTTCCAGTTCGGCGTCCGCGTCTGACGCTCGGCGCGCACCCCGACACGCACGCACGGACACGACCGCGACCGCCCGTTCGGGCGAACTCCGGTTACTCCCGCTGACGCACGCCCCGCCGGTGACCTGTGGTCTCCGGCGGGGCATCACTGTCTGTGCCCGGCGCGGTCTTTGGTCACTCCGTGTCCGCACGGTTACTGTCTGCTGCGCCGTAGCTTCCGGCCATGTTTCCGCCCGTCGGGCGGCAGGGGCTGCGCAGTTGCGTCCAGCGGAAGGAAGTGCGGCTTCCTGTGGTGTCCCATCGTCGTTCCTCACACCCCGGCCACAGCCGGGGCACCCGGGTCACGGTCCTGTCCGCCGCCGCGGTCACGGCCGCGGCCGCCCTCGGGACGGCGCCGGCGAGCGCGGACCCGCGGGACACGACCGAGGCGACCCGGTCCACCGTCGACCGGCTGTACGAGGAGGCCGAGAAGGCCACCGAGCGGTTCAACGAGGCGGGCGAGCGGGCCGGTGTTCTGCGCGAGCGGGTGAACCGGGTCCAGGACAGCGCGGCCCGGGGCCAGGAGCGCGTCAACCGGATGCGGGGCGCGCTCGGCTCGATCGCCGGAGCCCAGTACCGCTCCGGCGGGCTCGACCCGGCGCTCGCGCTGCTGTTCTCCTCCGACCCCGACAGCTATCTCGACCGGGCCGAGGCCCTCGACCGGCTGAGCGACCGCCAGGCGCTGGCCCTGCGCGACCTCGGGCAGGCCCAGCGCAAGCTCGGCCAGCAGCGCGACGAGGCGACCAAGGACCTCGCCGAGCTGGAGCGCAGCCGGGCCGCCGTCGCCCGCCACAAGCGCACCGTCGAGGCCAAGCTCGCCGAGGCGCGGCGGCTGCTGAACTCGCTGCCGGACGCCGGGCGGGACGCCGACCGCGCCTCGCGCTCGGGGCGCGACGGCGGCCCGCTGTCGCTCTCGGGGGAGGCGCCCGCGTCGGCGCGGGCGGCCGCCGCGGCGCGCGCGGCCCGTGGCGTCGTCGGCCTGCCCTACGTGTGGGGCGCCAACGGCCCCTCGGGGTTCGACTGTTCGGGCCTGACCCAGTGGGCGTACGCACAGGCCGGTGTCGCCCTGCCGCGCACCTCGCAGGCCCAGCGGTACGCGGGACAGCGGGTGCCGCTCTCCCAGGCGAGACCCGGGGACCTGGTCGCCTACCGCGACGACGCCAGCCACATCGGGATGTACATGGGCAACGGCCAGGTGGTGCACGCGCCCTACCCCGGCGCCTCGGTCCGCTACGACCCGGTGGGCATGATGCCGGTCTCGTCGGTCACCCGCGTCTGAGCCCGCCCGTCGCCCTCGGAGCCCCCGTCGCCGACGCGCTGTCGGGATTCGTTCTCGCGGCGCCCCGTACGATCGGCGGGGTGGCAGGTCAGGGACGTACGACTCGAAGACGTGCGGCGGGTCGGTGGCGTCCGGCCCGTCGCGGTGGCGTGCGCCGCCGTGCGGCGGCCTCGCTGCTGGGGTGTCTGCTGGTCGCCTCCGGCTGCTCCGCGCCCACCGCCGCCGACCCCGCCACCGGTGCGATCCAGCGGATCCTCGACCGCCGCGCCGACGCCCTGCTCGACCGTGACGAGAGCGGTTATCTGGCCGCCGTGGACCCCGCGGCCCATGATCTGCTGGCCGCCGAGCGGCAGGCGTACCGGAATCTCACCGATGTGCCCGTGCGGTCCTGGGAGTACGAGCTGCGGGACGTCGACCGTTCCGGCACCCGTGCGACGGCGCACGCCGAGCTGCGCTACCGGATAGCGGGCTACGACGGCGCGCCCGTCACCTCGGCCCGCACGCTGGAGCTGGCCGAACGGGACGGGCACTGGTACGTGACGGCCGACCGGCCCGGCGAGGGCGGCGTGCAACAGCTCTGGCAGCAGGGCGCCGTCGACGTCGTCCACGGCAGGCGCAGCCTGATCCTCGGCGTTGGCCAGGACAACGCCCGGCTCCGCGAGATCGCCGCCGTCGCCGACCGGGCGGTGCCCGCAGTCGACGAGGCCTGGCCGGGCACCTGGTCGGGCCGCGTCGTGGTGCTGGTGCCCGGGTCGGTCGCGTCGATGGCCGCTCTGCTGGGCGCCTCGGAGGCGAGCTACCGGGGCATCGCCGCCGTCACGACCGGTGAGACCCGGCGCCAGGGCTCCTCACCGGCGGACCGGGTGATCGTCAATCCCGACGCGTACGGAGTCCTGGGCGACTTCGGGCGCCGGGTGGTCCTCACCCACGAGACCACCCACGTGGCGACGCGGGCGGACACCTCCGCGGCCACCCCGATGTGGCTGTCGGAGGGTTTCTCCGACTGGGTCGCCTACCGGGACACCGGCCGCGCCGACGGGCAGGCGGCGCCGGAGCTCGAACGGTCCCTGCGCCGGGGCGAACTGCCCGCCGCGCTCCCCGGGGACGGTGACTTCGCCTTCGACGCGAAGGCGGACGAACTGGCGCGTGCCTACGAGGGCGGGCGCCTCGCGTGCGAGCTGATCGCCACGCGCTGGGGCGAGCGGGAGCTGACGGACTTCTACCGGGCGGTCGGGGCGCACGAGCGGCGCGAGGGCGCCGTCGAGGACGCGATGAACGAGGTGCTGTCGGTGACGCCGGAGAAGTTCGACGCGCTGTGGCGGGACCACCTGCGCGAGCGGCTGCGCTGAGGACCGGGCACACGCCCCGTACGGCCCCTGGGCGGGCGCTCAGGAGCCGAGCGTCCGGTACTCGTCCTCCTGGGCCCCGCCTCCGCTCCCGGCCGCGTCCGCCGCCTTCCGGCGGACGCGGGGGCGCGGGGCCGGCACCGTCGCGCGCCACAGCCGGCCGCACGCGGTCAGCGTCGCGGCGACCAGCAGCCCGTTGCGTACGACGAGCAGGGTCACGCCCAGCCAGTCGCTCGCCGTCACGTGCGAGAAGAACAGCGGGAATTCGAGCACCGTGACCGCGGAGGCCGCCACCACGAGCACCGCGGGCAGCGTCATCGGGCTCGACCGCAGGAGCAGGCAGACGGCGGCGAGGCCGACCAGCCAGATCATGTACTGCGGACTGATCACCCGGCTGGTGACGGTGAAGAGCAGGACGGCGACGAACGCCGCGTCGCACAGGGTGCTCGGGGCGAACGCCGCCGTCTTCAGCCGCCAGACGAGCAGCCAGCCGAAGGCGGTCACGCTGAGGACGAGGGCGAGCGCGCTGACGAGGGGTACGTAGGGCCCCCGGAACTCCACCGAGCCGTAGCTGAACATCACCGCGCCGTCCCAGCCGAGATGCCGGGCCACATGGAAGACCAGCGCGCCCAGCGACTCGACCTCGGTGCCCCGGTCGCGCTGCGCGGTCAGGAAGTCCAGCGCGCCGGGCAGCGCCGCGGACACCACGGCGAGCAGCGCGAGGGCCGTCGCGACGGCGGCGGACCAGGAGAGCCGGGTGGCCCGGCCGCGCGGCGTTCCGATCAGCAGCAGCACCGGCCACACCTTCAGCAGCGCCCCGAACCCCGCGAGCGCGCCGAGCAGTTGGGGCCTGCGGAGGCCCACGAGGAGGGCGCAGACGGCGACGGCGGTGACCATCAGGTCGTAACGGGCGTACACGGTGGGCCCGAGCACCGCGACGCCGGCCACCCATACCCACACACCGCGCGTCGAGCGTCCGGGGCGCCGCCCCGCGCGGAGCAGCAGCCCGAGGACCAGCGCGTCGCAGAGCAGGCACAGGGTGAAGAACGCCGTGGCGTAGCCGAGGAAGGGCAGCAGGGCGGGGGAGAGGATTGCGAACGCGGCGCCGGGCGGGTACTGCCAGGTGACGTCCGACTGCGGGAAGGTGCCGGTGCGCAGGACGTCGTACCAGCCCTGGTAGGTGACGGAGACGTCCGGTGTGACGTCGGAGCCCGGCGTGACGATGATCCTGAGGACGCAGAGCATCAGTACGGTCCTGGTGAGGAGCCACACCGTGACCGGCCCGACCGTGGAGAGCACGCCGACCGCCCGGCCCCCCTCGGCCCCGGCGGCCCCCGCGTCCGCTCCGACGCGTGTCGTGTCTTCGACCGTCATGACTACCTGCCCGTTTTGACCGATATGTACATATGTTGGCGGGAGCCATCATGCGCGGGGACGGGCGCGGGAACGATGAGGCGGGGCCGTTCGGTACTGTCGGCGACGATGCACAAGACCTTGATCGTGACCAACGACTTCCCGCCCCGGCCCGGCGGCATCCAGGCGTTCCTGCACAACATGGCGCTACGGCTGGACCCCGACCGGATCGTCGTCTACGCCTCCACCTGGAAGCGTGGCGCCGAGGGCGCGGAGGCGACGGCGGCCTTCGACGCCGAGCAGCCCTTCACGGTCGTGCGCGACCGCACGACCATGCTGTTGCCGACCCCGGGAGTGACCGGGCGGGCCGTGGGACTGCTGCGGGAACACGGCTGCGAGTCCGTGTGGTTCGGCGCCGCGGCCCCGCTCGGACTGATGGGCCCCGCGCTGCGCAGGGCGGGCGCCCGGCGGATCGTCGCCACCTCGCACGGCCACGAGGCGGGCTGGGCCCAGCTGCCCGCGTCCCGGCGACTGCTGCGCCGTATCGGCGAGGGCACGGACACGATCACCTACCTCGGCGAGTACACACGCTCGCGCATCGCCGCCGCGCTCACGCCCGACGCCGCCGGCCGCATGGTCCAACTGCCGCCCGGCGTCGACGAGAAGACGTTCCACCCGGCATCGGGCGGTGACGCGGTACGCGAGCGGCTGGGACTCGCCCGGCGGCCCGTCGTCGTCTGCGTCTCCCGGCTGGTGCCGCGCAAGGGGCAGGACACGCTGATCCTCGCGATGCCCGCGATCCTGGCGCGGGTCCCGGACGCCGTGCTGCTGATCGTCGGCGGCGGACCGTACGCCAAGGAGCTGCGGAAACTGGCGGCCGAGACGGGCGTCGCCGACTCCGTACGCTTCACCGGCGCCGTGCCCTGGTCCGAACTGCCCGCCCACTACGGCGCGGGCGACGTCTTCGCGATGCCCTGCCGCACCCGGCGCGGCGGCCTCGACGTGGAGGGCCTGGGCATCGTCTATCTGGAGGCCTCCGCCACGGGGCTCCCCGTGGTCGCGGGCGACTCCGGCGGCGCGCCGGACGCCGTGCTGGACGGCGAGACGGGATGGGTGGTGCGCGGCGGCCCCACCGCGCTCGCCGCTCGGGAGACGGCGGACCGCGTCGTGACGCTGCTCGACGACCCCGAACTGCGGCGGCGGATGGGCGCCCGCGGCCGTGAATGGGTCGAGGAACGCTGGCGCTGGGACCTGCTGGCGGGGCGGCTGCGCGCGCTGCTCTAGGCCCTGTCCGGTGGATCTTCGGGGGCCCGGGGCGCCTGA